>CALISK010000388.1 GCA_938041625.1 uncultured Tenacibaculum sp.
ACTAATGTATTTGGTTGTATAGTTACTTTTGAATCATTTACAATTATTTCTAATTCTTTATTTCCTTCTAATTCAAACTTTACATCATTATGACAAACTGAAACCTTTATAATTTGATTTCTAAAATTCACTTTAAATGAATATCCTTTCCATTGTTTTGGTATTCTTGGTTCAAAACTTAATGTATTACTTTGAATTCTCATACCTCCAAAACCTTCTACAATACTCATCCAAGTACCTGCCATAGAAGTAATATGTAACCCTTCTTCTACCTCTTTGTTATAATCATCTAAATCCAATCTAGAAGTACGTAAATAGAATGTATATGCTTGTTCCATTCTATTTAATTTAGCTGCCTGAATACTATGTACACATGGTGATAAAGAGCTCTCATGTACCGTAAAAGGTTCATAAAAATCGAAATGACGTGCTAATTCTTCTTCTGTAAAATGATCTTCAAAGAAATAAAACCCTTGTAAAACATCTGCTTGTTTTATATAAGGTGAACGTAAAATACGATCCCAACTCCACTTTTGGTTTATAGGACGCTGTGAAGCATCTAAATTAGCTACAGTAACTAATTCTTTATCTAAAAAACCATCTTGCTGTAAAAACACTTTTTGTTCTTTAGCATATGGTAAGTATACATTACTTGCTACCTTTTTCCAACTATTTAATTCTTCTTCTGAAAACTTTGTTTTTTCTAAAATTCGTTTAAAATCTGAACTATATTTAGACTTTACAATTTCAATGTTTTCTAAAGCATAATCTATACACCATTTTGCTATATAATTAGTGTACCAATTATTATTAATATTGTTTTCATACTCATTAGGCCCTGTAACACCCAACATTACATACATACTTTTACTTTCTGAAAAAGTAAAACGCTGATGCCAAAAACGAGCAATTCCAATAAGTACTTCTAACCCTTTTTCTGGTATATAACTATAATCATTGGTATAACGATGGTAATTATAAATAGCAAATGAAATAGCTCCATTTCTATGAATTTCTTCAAAAGTAATTTCCCATTCATTATGGCATTCCTCTCCATTCATAGTAACCATCGGATATAAAGCTGCTCCGTTAGAAAAACCTAGTTTCTCAGCATTTTCTATTGCTTTATCTAATTGATTGTATCTATAAGTAAGTAAACTCTTTGCTACTTCTTCATTTTTAGTTGCCATATAAAAAGGCAAACAATATGCTTCTGTATCCCAATAAGTACTACCTCCGTATTTTTCTCCTGTAAAACCTTTAGGGCCTATATTTAAACGAGCATCTTTTCCTAAATAAGTATGATTTAATTGCATAATATTAAATCGAATACCTTGTTGTGCTTTTACATCTCCATCAATTGTAATATCTGCTTTATCCCAAATTTTTAACCAAGCTTCTTTTTGTTGTTCTAACAAGGAGTTAAACCCTAAATCTGAAGCTAATTTTAAAGCATTTTTAGAAGCTGTAATTAATTGATTTTTATCATGATTACTATCAACTACATACCCACCAAATTTGTGTATTGTACACTTTTCATTTGTTTTTACAGCTACTTTATAGCTAAATGATATATTCGTTTCTGTTTGATTTACTTCTGGTTGAATATTTTGCTTTTCAGAATTTAAAAATAATTGAGATTCCATAAAAGTACAGGTATGAAAATTAGTTTTCATCGTATGTGCTTCAATAAAAGCTTGTTCATTTTTAGATTCAATTTGCAAGGTATTCCAGAATTGATCATCCCAGTTACTATCTTCATTTTGAATTCCACTATCTAAATAAGGTTCAAAAGTTATAGTTACGTCTTTAGATACTGGCGTTACATTATATTCAATAGCACCTACCTCATCTAAATCTATACTTAAAAAACGTTTTGTTGTTACTTTAACTGTTACGTCATTTTGTAATGTTGCTGTAAAACTTCTAGATAACCATCCTTCCTTCATGTTTAATTCACGGCGAAAATCAATAACCTCTTTACAAGTATGTAAATCTAATGCTGTATCATCAACAAAAACGTTAATTCCAATCCAATTAGGAGCATTTAAAACTTTTGCAAAATATTCTGGATATCCATTTTTCCACCAACCAACTCTCGTTTTATCTGGATAATAAACTCCTGCTATATAACTTCCTTGAAAAGTTTCTCCTGAATAACTTTCTTCAAAATTTGCACGTTGTCCCATGGCTCCATTACCAATACTAAACAAGCTTTCAGATGATTTTACTCTTGTAACATCGAACCCTTCTTCTATGATAGACCATTCATTAGGTATAATATAATTTTGATTCATTTTCTTTTAATCTAAAAAGAGATAGACAAAAACTACTGTCTTTTAATCTCTATATGTTTCTTAAATTTTTTATTTCTCTATTAATTCTTTTATAAAAGCGGTTGATATTTCAGTAAAGTCTTTAAAAATATAATCCGCTTCTTTCAATGTTTCCTTTTCTCCAATACCTATAGAAATCATATTTGCTGCATTTGCTGCTTGAACACCTGCTACTGAATCTTCGAACACAATACAGTTTTCTGGAACAATTTTTAATTCTTTTGCAGCTATTAAAAACACTTCCGGATCTGGTTTTGCTTTACTAACATTTGTTCCATCAACAATAGATTTAAAATCTTCTATCAATGCTACTTTTTCTAATATTGCTCTTGCATTTTTACTTGCAGACCCTAAGGCAAAAGGTTGTTGTTCATCTTTTAAAAAATCAAGAACTTTAGGCACATCTGCTAAAATTTCATCTTGATCCATTTTTTCAATGTACTTCAAATAATCATTATTCTTTTTTGCCATTAACTCAGTAAAAACTGCTTCAGGTACTGTAGTTTTCCCCCAGTCTAAAATTTTTTCTAATGATTTTACACGGCTAACGCCTTTTAATTCTTCATTTTGTTTTTCAGAAAAATCAATTCCTAAATCATTGGCTAATTTTTTCCAAGCCAAAAAATGATATTTAGCGGTATCAACTATAACACCATCTAAATCAAATATGAATCCTTTCTTATTCATTCTTTATATGTCTTCGTTTGTTTGGTAAGAGATTGCTTTTTTATTTGTAATTAAGAAGTTACATAATCCAGCTATAATTAAACTTAAGCCAGCAACTATCATCGCATTTATTGTTTCTTTTCCTAAAAGTTTAGATATAAAATTAATACCTCCTAATGCTGCTATAATTTGAGGGATTACTATGAACATATTAAAAATTCCCATAACAACTCCCATTTTATTAGGATCTACAGAACTAGATAACATAGCATAAGGCATTGATAAAACACTACCCCAAGAAAACCCTATCAATGTAAATGATAAAATTAAATACTCTGGAGATGGAATGAAATACATAGAAATGAAACCTAATCCTCCTGCTATTAAAGAAAACATATGTACATATTTTCTATTAATTCTTCTTTTAGAAGTATATAACACTAATAACAATGCAAAAATCATAGAAGATAATCCATATATCCCCATGTATTTACCTACTTGATTCGACGATTCTTGAAAAGCTGTATTTGCTACATTATATGCTTCTGCCTGAACTGTATTTGCCATGTCATATGCCTTTTCAATAGGAACTGGTGTTTTAAATACATGTTCTGTAAGTGCAGGGTTTGCAAGTGTCCACATGGTAAAGAAAGCAAACCAGCTAAAAAATTGAATAACTCCCAATTTTTTCATGGTTAATGGCATTCCAGAAACATTTTCTATGATATCTGCAAAAAATCGATTCTTCTTTTTCTTCTCTTCATTAAAAGCTTCCATATCTTCTGGTGGATATTCTTTTGTAGTAAAGACCGTATATAATATACTTATTAAGAAAATTATTGCTCCAATTGCAAAAGCTACTTTAACAGATGCTGGTAATACTCCTGATGGTGCTGAATCACTTGCTCCAAATTTAGAAACCATCCAAGGTAAACTACTTGCTACCCAAGTTCCAACTCCAATTATTAAAGTCTGTATTACAAAACCGTATGAGCGTTGAGAATCTGGTAACTTATCTGCTACCAAGGCTCTAAATGGCTCCATAGAAATATTAATAGATGCATCTAAAATCCATAAAAAACCTGCGGCAATCCAAAGAGTTGGTGAATGTGGTATAAAAATTAGTGCAATAGAACTTAAGATAGCTCCTATTAAAAAATAAGGTCGCCTTCTTCCCCATCTTGGGCTCCAAGTGCGATCACTCATATAACCTATTATGGGTTGTACTAGCAATCCTGTTAAAGGTGCAGCAATCCATAAAATAGGAATTTTATCTATTTCGGCTCCTAATGTTTGAAAAATTCTTGACATGAAACCACCTGTTAAGGCCATTCCAAATTGAATTCCTAAAAAACCAAAACTCATGTTCCAGATTTCTAAGAAACTTAATTTACGCTTGTTCATTATCGTAATAGTTAGTTAATAGTACGATAAGCGCTCAGACTTATCTTTAATTGTGCAGTAAAGATTATTGATAAGTCTTATAATGCTGTAAATATATACTTTTTTTATTTACAGTAACAAAAAAATAATTATGATTTGCTAGATTCTCTTATTTTTAAATTGCTAGATATCACTTTTGTTTGTGGTGTTCTTTCCTTTTTATCGTTTTCTATTCTATCTATTAATAAGTCTGCTGCTTGTTCTCCCATAGTAAAACCATGCTGTACAACTGTTGTTATAGAAGGAGAAGAATATTTAGAAATCAATCCATCAGTAAATCCTACAACAGAAAGTTCTTCTGGAATTTTCATTCCTTTCTCTTTTGCTATCCTAATAGCTGTTGCTGCGTAAATTTCATTTACAGCAAATACTGCATCTATTTTTTCATCAAATAATTTATGTATTTGACTGTGTATATCTTCATCTTCATCTACATTTATAATTAGATTTTTATCTATTTTTATTCCTGTTTCCTTAATTGCTCTTTCATACCCTTGTAACCTATCTAAACCAACTGTTACGTGCTCTGGTGTAGTAATGATACCTATGTTTTTACACCCTATATTAATTAAATGTTTAGTTGCTTTATATCCTGCTCCAATATCATCAACAATTACACTATCACATTCAATAGAATTATGAACTCTATCAAATAAAACTAAAGGCACTTCATTTTCTATTAAATTGTAGAAGTGATTTAATTCTTTATTTCTAAGTGATTCCTTTGCTATTGAAACAATAAGACCATCTACACTTCCATTGGTTAATACATTGATAGTTTCTATTTCTTTTTGTTGCTGTTCGTTTGAAAAACAAACCATAATATTATATCCACGTTCATTTGCTACCTTTTCAATTCCAGAAATTACAGTAGAGAAAAAATGATGTACTATTTTAGGTAATATGATACCTATAACTTTTGTTTTTTGATTTCTTAATTGTAATGCTAAATTATTAGGCCTATAATTATAATAATCTGCATACGCTTTAATTCTTTCTTTCGTTTCTATACTAATTTCGTGACTATCTCTTAAAGCTTTGGAAACAGTAGATGTAGATACGCCTAACTCTTTAGCTATTATCTTAATGGTAATTTTTGGTTTCATATTTTACAAAACTGATAAAAAAAAACAGATGATATTATGAATACGTTAAGTTATAGTTAGAAAGTTATCAACACGAAAACGTTTTCGTAGCATTTATAGTTGCTAGAGCGTACTTTTAATATCTATCTTCACATCGCAGACTAAAGATTATTGATAATAAAAACTAATTCAAATTTACTTATTTATCTAAGAATTTACACATGAAAAAAACGAAACAATTATTTAGTTTATTTCTATTGCTTTTTTCTTTAATTATACATTCACAACAAACGATTAAGGGTACTGTAACAGAAAAATCTACGGGGGAATCGTTACCAGGAGTATCTATTGTTGTAAAAGGGGAAACAAGAGGGACTGAAACTGATTTTAATGGAAATTATGAGATTAAAAATATCAAACCGACTGATATACTTGTCTTTTCATTCATTGGTTTTAAAACACAAGAAATTAAAACAACTACTACAACTACTACAACTATTAATATTCAACTTGAAGAAGGAGGGGAAATTTTAGATGAAGTTATTGTTCTAGGTTATGGAACAACTACTGTAAAAGATGCTACTGGATCTGTGGAAGCTATTACATCTAAAGATTTTACAAAAGGAAATATTGTAACACCTGAAAATTTATTAAGTGGTAGAGTTTCTGGGGTTAGCATTACAACAAGTGGAGCACCAGGATCTGGCTCATCTATATTAATTCGTGGAGGATCATCTATTAATGCATCTAACGATCCTTTAATTGTAATTGATGGATTGCCAATTTCTAATAATAACACAGATGGTTCAAGAGGAATTTTAGCAAACATTAATCCAAATGATATTGAATCATTTTCAGTATTAAAGGATGCTTCTGCTACAGCCATTTATGGTTCTAGAGCGTCTAATGGTGTTATTATTATTACTACTAAAAAAGGAAAAGGTACCTGGACACTAGATTATGATACACAAGTAGCTTTAGGTGAAATTAGAGATCGAATTACTGTTTTTTCAGCAAATGACTTTAGAGACTTAATTACAAGCAGATTACCTGGTGATACTGGGTTATTAGGAAGCTCAAATACAAATTGGCAAGATCAAATTTATAGAAAAACTACTTCAACTACACACAATCTATCAGCTAGAGGGTCGATTTATAATGCTGTTCCAATAAGAATGTCAGTTGGTTTTAATACTCAAGAAGGAGCTCTTTTAACTTCAGAATTTAGAAGAAAAAATGTAGGTATCTCTTTAAGTCCATCTATATTTAAAGATCATTTTAAAATTAACTTAAACTATAATAGAGCTTTTGAGGATAGTCGTTTTGGTGATTCTGATCAAGTAGGTTCTGCTTTACGTTATGATCCTACACAACCTGTTTTTGATAGTTCTTCTCCATTTGGTAGATTTTACCAACATTTAAACGGAGCTGGTGTGGCTAATGGAACTCAAAACCCAGTAGCTTCTTTATTACAAAGAAATAATAGCGGTAAAGTATTTAGACAGTTTGGTAATTTACAATTCGACTATAAACTTCATTTTTTACCTGAATTAAGAGCTGTAATTAATTTAGGATACGATCAAACTATCGCTACAAGAAATGATGTTAGTTCATTACAAAGTCCTGCTGCTTCCAATGCTGCTTTTGTTGGTAATGATTGGGCAGGTGAACAAACAAGAACAAATAAGTTATTAGATGGTTACTTAAACTATAAAAATACGTTTTCAGATAATATTACTGGAGATTTTACTGCTGGTTATTCTTATCAAAAATTTGAATTCAATGGTAGTAATACTGGAAATAGAAGAGATCCTGCTTCTACTCCTGATATTTTTGCAGACCCTGATGTTGTGTTAATAGGTTTCTTTGGTAGAGCTAATTTTAGTTTCTTCGATAAATACTTATTAACGTTAAACTATAGAAGAGATGGTACTTCTCGTTTTAGTTCTGAAAATCGTTGGGGAGATTTCCCTGGAGCTGCTTTAGCTTGGAAAATTAGCGATGAAGATTTCTTAAAGGATTCTAAAATCATTTCTAATTTAAAATTAAGAGCCAGTTATGGTTTAACAGGGCAACAAGAAATTGACCAAAAAGATATTTTCTTAAATAGATATCGTTCAGGAAACCCACAATCACAATATATATTTGGAGGAACACCAATTTCAACAAATATTCCTTCTGAATTAAACCCTGATATTAAATGGGAAGAAACTGCAACTATAGAGTTTGGTATTGATTATGCTTTATTTAATAATGATATTTCAGGTTCCATTAATGTTTTTAAAAAAAATTCAACAGATTTATTATTTGATGCTTCTACTCCATTAAACTTTACAAATAGAATTATTCAAAATATTGGTGAATTAGAAATTAAAGGTATTGAGTTTTCTGTAAATACGAATGTTATTAACAAGGAGGACTTACAATTAAATTTTAACTTTAATGCAACTTTATTAGATAGAGAAATAGTAGCTTTAGCAAACTCTAGAAGTGTACCTACAGGTGGAATTTCAGGTGGTTTTGGTAATGAGATTCAATTATTAGAAGTTGGTGAAGCTCCAAGATCTTTTAATGTATATAAACAATTATATGATACTAATGGTAATCCCATAGAAGGAGGATATTTAGATGTAAACGGTGATGGTGTTATTAATAATAGTGATCGATATTTAAAAGAGAGTCCAGATGCAGATGTTATTCTTGGATTTCAATCAAACTTTAATTATAAAAGTTTCGACTTATCATTTAACTTACGTGCCAATATTGGAAATTATGTATATAACAATGTTAACTCTGCTAGAGCTCAATACTCTTTGTTACAAGATAATGCAGTGTTAGGAAACATTCCAACTTCTGTATTAAACACTAATTTTGTAACTACCTCAGATGTTTTATCTTCTGATATTTACGTAGAGAATGCTTCTTTCTTAAAAATGGATAATATTACATTGGGATATACTTTTAATAGACCTATTAAAAAATTCTCAAAAAATAGTATCCGTTTATGGGCTGGTATGCAAAATGTATTTACATGGACAAACTATTCTGGTTTAGACCCTGAAGTATTTGATGGTATTGATAATACTATTTACCCAAGACCAAGAAACATATTAATTGGTGCTAATATTAAATTTTAAATCAAAGTTAAAATGGATTTCAAAAAATATATAAAACCAATAGTTACTGTTATTATTATAACATTTACTATTACGTCATGTACAAAAGATTTAAATATTGTACCTAATGATGATCAAACAACATTAAGCGAGGATTTATTTAAAGATGAAAACGCTTACAAAGAAATTTTAGCTGGTATCTATGCAAATTTTTCTTTAACAGGAACAGAAGGTGCTGAAGATTCTAATTTAGATGGAGTAAATGCGGGAGCTAGTCAATACGGTCGTATTTTAATATACTTACAAACACTTTCTGCAGATCAAATGATTTGGTCTTACGAAAACGATCTAGGTACTAGAGAAATACAACGTAATATTTGGACTCCTCAAAATCCTTTAATTTTAGGAATGTTTGAGCGAGTAAGAGGTACCACTACTTTTGCTAATAATTTTTTAAATGAAACTACTACTGAAAAATTAGACAGTAGAAATGTTTCTGAAGTAACTCGTAATGAAATTACTACTTTCAGAGCAGAAACTCGTTTATTACGTGCTATAGCTTATTATCATTTAATGGATCTATTTGGTAAAGCTCCTTTTGCAGATGAAAACACTCCTATCAATAGTAAACCAGAAGAATTTAGTAGAATTGAGTTATTTAGTTTTATTGAAAGCGAATTATTGGCTATAGAATCTGACTTAAAAGATCCAAGGCAAAATGAATATGGTAGAGCTGACAAAGCTGTAGCTTGGACTGTTTTAGCAAAAATGTATTTAAATGCAGAAGTGTATATAGGAGAGCAAAAGTATACAGAAACGATTACATATTGTAATAAAATTATTAATAGTGGATATTCATTAGCTACAAATTACTTACATAATTTTATGGCTGATAATGATACTAATTCTGCTCGTAATGAAATTATATTTCCTTTTATTTCTGATGGATCAATTGTACAAAACTTCGGGCCTACTACTGTTATGGTTAATGGTTCTGTTGGTAGTTTAGAAAAAAATGGAGATGCTTTAGGTGTTACTACCGAAGGTTGGGGTGGAGCTCTTAGAGTAAGGAAACAATTTGCAAATTTATTTAATGGAGGAGCTTTTATTAATGATACTAGAAATACTTTAATTACTAAAGATAGGCCTATCGATATTGTAGATATTAATGATAGAGATACTGGCTATATAATTGCTAAGTACTCTAATGCAACTTCAACTGGTGGATTTGGTAGTAATCAAGGTTTTGTAGATACTGATTTTCCTTTATTTAGATTGGCTGACATTTATTTAATGTATGCTGAAGCTGTTTTAAGAGGTGGTACTGGCGGTTCAATTTCTGAAGCTGTAAATTTTGTGAATCAATTAAGAATGAGATCTAACAATCCAGAAGCATTAACTGCTGTTAATTTATCTCTTGATTTTCTTTTAGATGAAAGAGCTAGAGAATTACATTGGGAAGGGCACAGAAGACAAGATTTAATTCGTTTTGGGAAATATACAGGAGGAAATTATAATTGGGCATGGAAAGGAAATGCTTCAAATGGTATTTCTATTTCTAATCATTTAAAACTATTTCCTATTCCTTCAAGTAGTTTATTAGCTAATTCTAATTTAAAACAAAATGATGGATACTAAAATTTTAAATCATATAACAATGAACAATACCAAAATATTTTTACTATTTATAGTATCTGTTTTATTTCTTTCGATAAGTAGTTGTGATGATACTTCTGAAAATTTTCAGACAACAACACCAACTCCTGCTACTTTGGCAGAAGTTTCAATAAACACTATTAAACTAGACCCTAATAATGTCACTAATTCTGCTTTATCTTTAAATTGGCAAAGTGCTAATTACGGGCAACAAGCAGCGATTAATTATGCTGTAGAATTTTCTAATGATGAAAACTTTACAAACCCAATTGTAGCAACATCTGTTACTGGAATTAATGCTGTTACATTGTCTGTTTCAGAATTAAATAATGCTGCGGGTAATGCTGGATTAAACCCTTTTGAATGGGCCAATGTTTATGTAAGAATTGTTTCTTCATTAGGTTCTCAAAGTGGAATTAAAGAAAACTCTAACTCTATTACTTTAAGTGTTTTTCCTTTCTTTAATTATGTATTCAATGATTATTATATTGTAGGTGACGCAGCTTCTCCAGGATGGGATAACAACAATAATAATCCTGCTTTATTTAGAGATGCTAGTGATGAAAATCTATATAAATATACCGGTTATTTTGGTGATGGATTATTCAAAGTTTTAGAAACAAAAGGTTTATGGCAGCCACAATGGGGAACTAATGATGGTACAACTATAGAAGTAAACCCAGGAGGAGGAGATGATCCTGAAAGATTTCCATCTGCTGGATCTCCAAATGTTACTCCAGGCTTCTATACTTTCACTATAAACTTTGCTACCAAAGAATTTACTTTTACTTCTTTTGATGCTTCAGGAACAACAAGTCCGGCTGCTATATCTGTACAAGGAACTTCTTTAAACGCAAATACAGCTTTATCTCCACTTACTTTTGATGGACATATTTGGTTTGCTAATGCTATAAGATTAAAACCTGGAGATTTTCAGTTTGTAACAGATACTGGAGATACATGGGGTAGTGACACTCCTTTCTCTGGAATAGCAACTAATGGAGACACTAACATTCCTGTTATTGTTGAAGATGATTATGATGTTTGGTTTAACGATTTAACAGGAGAGTACATATTGGTACCATTAAATTTATAATTTAAACACTTTTAAAGATGAATAAAATAATCAATAAAATATTTATCACATTAGTAGCATCTATTTTCATGTTAACTTCATGTGATACAGAAGAGAGTTTAAATATAACTTCTCCAGATCCTACTTTTGTACTTAATACACCAGGTATATCAAATGTTTTTTTAAACTACTCATTACCAGATAATCCTGCTTTTACTATAACTTGGAAAGATGAAGTTACTAGTACTACTTCATATGAAATAGAAATGGCTACAGAGGACACTTTTACAAGTCCAATTAATATTGGCACTTCTGATAAAAATTCTTTTTCAATGTCTGTCGTAGAATTTAATAAGGTTATAAATGACGCGGGTATTACAAATTTTTCTGATGCTCCAATATATTTAAGAGTAAAAGCTAGTGATATGATTAGCAACCAAATACTATTATTGGTTACTACTTATCCAATTAATCCAGCTACTATTGAAAGTGGATTAGTAGAAGGAGATTCATTTGCTTTATCATTAGATATGAATGATGACAATGCTATTACAGCATTAATTAATGATCCTATTTTAAATGCTAATTTAAACGTTTCTATCCAGTATATTTTAGAAGCAGATGTAGTTGGTGGTGACTTTTCAACACCACAAGAGGTTACTACTCTTATAGATACTAATGAGATAAAGATTACACATGCACTATTAAATAGTACAGCACAAGCTTTAGGTATTTTACCTGATACTACTGGTGATATTCAATTTAGATTAAAATCTACTATTACAAATACTACTGATGATATATTAGAAAGAATAGGAGAAGCTTTTACTATTTCTGTAACTACATATTTAACTGTTTTAGATCTATCTACTACTTGGGGAATTATTGGTTCTGCTGCAAATGATTGGGGAGCTACTCCTGATTTACCTTTCTTCAAAACTGATGTAGATGGAGTTTTAGTTGCTTACGTTACTTTAACAGATGGTGAAATAAAGTTTAGAGAGAATAACGATTGGACTAATAATTTTGGAGATACTGGTAATGATGGAACTATTGAAGCTGGTGGAGATAATATTGCTGTTAGTGCAGGTTCTTATAAAATTACACTAAATTTTAATGATAATACATATACTCTCGATTCTTTTTCTTTAGGAATTGTAGGTTCTGCATATAATGACTGGGGAGCTACTCCTGATTTTATGTTAGAATATGATCAATATTCAGATGTCTTTAGAGGAATTGTTACTTTATTAGATGGAGAAATGAAATTTAGAATGAACAATGATTGGGCTGTGAACTATGGAGATGATGAAGCCGATGGAACTATAGAACTAGGAAGTGCTAATATAGTTACAACTAACGGAATCTATATTGTTACTGTTAATTTAAAAGATAATTCATACACTCTAGAGCCAATAGATACTATTTGGGGATTAGTAGGTGGTGCTTATAATGATTGGGGAGCTACTCCTGATGCTCAGTTTACAAGGGATTGGTCACGTCCTTTTGATGACATTTGGGTTTTAAAAAATGTTACTTTAATTGATGGTGAATTTAAATTTAGAGGAAATAATGAGTGGACTGTAGATTACGGTGATAATGGTGGAGATGGAACTCTAGAATTAGGTGGAGCAAATTTATCTACTACTGCCGGTACATTTACTTTTACACTAGATTTTTCCGATCCAGCAAATCCAACATATACAAAAGAGTAAAAATATTATGACATAAAATAAAAACTATCCATACATTTTAGGTATCGGATAGTTTTTGTTTTTAAAACTATTCAATATGAAAAAATTTATTTTTCTATTATTTTTAATGGTAAATGGAATTATACATTCTCAAGAACAGAATGTTAATTTCTCTATTAGTCCAACCAATTTTAACGAAGATGAAACTATTACAATTACTGTATCAAGCATAGATGTTTCTGTATGGGGTGTTACTGACATATATCTTTGGGCATGGTCTTATGATATAAATGATGATAATTCTATAGATGCCCCTAACAATGGAACTTGGACTAATTCTAATGATGCTCAAAAATTCACAAATAATGGAGATGGTACCTATTCTATTAGTTTCACTCCTACTACTTTTTATAATAGAACTAATATCGGTAGAATTGGAATGCTTGTAAAAGCAAAAGATGGTACTGGTGATAAAAAATCACAAGACAACTATTCCGAAGTAGGTAAATTTCAACTTAATTTAACAATGCCTTCTCAAGATGTTACTATTATTAACTCTGGTGAAACTATAAATGTAATAGCTACTTCAACCACAATGGCTAACTTCAATTTAAAAGCTAATGGAACAACTATAAATACTAGTAATAATATAACTTCATATGACTTCTCTCCTACCGTTACAGAAACTACTGATTTTGAGTTAGAAACTACCAATGGAGCTCAAACTTTATCTAAAACATTTAAAGTAATAGTAAAACCTACTGTTACTGAAGCTACCCTTCCTCCTAATTTAAAAGATGGAATCAATTTTAATACTTCCGATAATACAAAAGCCACGCTAGTATTTTATGCACCTGGTAAAGATTTTGTGCATCTTATAGGTGATTTTAATGACTGGAGTTTAGATGATACTTATTTATTAAAAAAAGATAGTGCTAAAGACCGTTTTTGGATAGAAGTATCTGGTTTAACATCACAAAAAAATCATTTATATCAATATCTAATTAATGGAACTCTAAGAGTAGCTGATCCTTATTCTACTTTAGTATTAACAGAAAATAACGATCAATTTATAAATGCTGTAACATATCCTGATTTACCTGCATATCCAACCGGTAAAACCAATCATGCGGTTACTGTTTTAAAAACAGGAGAAACTCCTTTTACATGGAAAGTAACTAATTTTAATCAACCAGCTAAAACTGATTTAGTAGTTTATGAAATCTTATTAAGAGATTTCGATGAATTACATAGTTTTGATACCTTAAAAAACAGATTAGATTATCTAGAAAACTTAGGTATTAATGCTATTGAATTAATGCCTGTAAGTGAATTTGATGGAAATGAATCTTGGGGATACAACCCTTCATTTCATATGGCATTAGATAAATATTATGGTACTAAAAATGCATTTAAACAACTTATTGACGAATGTCATAAAAGAGGTATTGCTGTTATTTTAGATATTGTTTATAATCATGCTACTGGGCAAAATCCATATTACAGAATGTGGAATACTGTTAATGGAGATTATGGAGGAAAAGCAACTGCAGAAAACCCATTTTTTAATGTGAATGCAAAACATTCTTTTAATGTCTTTAATGATTTTGACCATAGCGCTCAAGCAACTAAAGAATATGTAAAAAGAACGACACAATATTGGATAGAGGAATTTAATATAGATGGTTTTCGTTGGGATTTAACGAAAGGGTTTACTCAAAACTGTTCTGGGTCTGATGATAGCTGTACAAATGCTATGCAAACAGATAGAGTGGCTGTTTTAAAGGAATATGCGGATTACCAATGGGAAATTGATTCTGATTTCTATGTTATTTTCGAACATTTAGGCACCAATCAAGAAGAAACTGAATGGGTAAACTATCGTTTATCTGAAGGCAAAGGTATTTTAATGTGGAGTAATTTAAATGGAAATTATAATGAGACTACTTTGGGTTTTCATACTAGTGGAAAATCTGATTTCTCTTGGATTTCTTATAAAAAAAGAGGTTGGTCTATACCTGCCAATATCGCCTATATGGAAAGCCATGATGAAGAACGCTTAATGTATAAAAACATACAGTTTGGTAATTCTAATAGCAGTTACAATGTAAAAGATGAAAATACTGCTTTAAATAGAATTGCATCGGCTGGAGCTTTTTATTTTACGATTCCTGGACCTAAAATGATTTGGCAATTTGGTGAATTAGGGTATGATGTAGAAATTGATTTTAATGGAAGAACAGGAAAAAAACCTATTCGTTGGGAATATTTTAATGACCCTGAAAGAAAAGAAATTTATACACTTTGGTCTAAATTAATCGCATTAAAAAAACAAGAAGATATTTTTAGAACTTCTAATTTCACTTTAGATGTTTCTGATAATACTGGCTTAAAAACGATTCACCTATCAAACGATATTGCTTCTGATGATTTAGAACATGTTACTATTTTAGGTAATTTTGGTATTACACCTCAAAACATAACACCTAAATTTCAAAAAACAGGTACTTGGTTTAATTTATTAGATGAGAATAATACAATAACTGTTACAGATATAAATGCTACTATCTTATTACAACCCGGAGAATTTAAAATATATGGAAACTCTGCAACTACTTTATCTAATGAAGATATTATAAATGATACTTCTTTATTTAATGTATACCCAAATCCTTCATATGATTATTTTAAATTTAATAAATAAGTAGAAGATATAACTGTTTACGATATTTCAGGAAAAAAAGTTATTTACTATTCAGGATCATATACAAAAGAGTATCCTTTTTCTATAAAAAAACTTTCAAATGGAATTTATTTTATAAAAGGGAAAAAACAATCTAAAACTTTCAATAAGAAACTTATTGTTAAATAATAACATAAACTCTAATTGTGAATTTTTATAGCGTTATTTTTGCATAATGCAATCAAAAAAGCAATCACAATTAGAGTTTATTGCTCTAATGGCATCTTTAATGTCACTCGTAGCCTTATCAATAGATGCTTTACTTCCTGCCTTAAAGCAAATTGGAATTACTGTAGGTATACAAAACCCTGCAGACAATCAATTATTAATCACAATGATTTTTTTAGGTTTAGGATTTGGGCAATTAATATTTGGTCCTCTATCTGATAGTTTTGGTCGTAAACCTATTATATATATTGGATTTATTGTTTTTGTAATCGCAAGTTTTATTTGTGTATCTGCAACCTCTATAGAAGTTATGATTCTTGGTAGAGTTTTACAAGGAATAGGTTTATCTGCACCAAGAACCATCAGTATTGCTATGGTAAGAGATAGTTTTAGTGGAGACTATATGGCACGTATTATGTCTTTTATAGTTGTAATTTTTATTCTTGTTCCAGTAGTTGCTCCAGCAATTGGTAAACTATTATTAGATCTTTACGGTTGGAAATTTATTTTTAATAGTCAATTAATATATGGTTGTATCGTTATTTTTTGGTTATGGAAAAGACAACCTGAAACTTTAAAAGAAGAAAAAAAGACCTCTTTTACATTTAATTTATTTCTAAAAAGTGCTAAAGAATTTTTTAATCATAAACAAGCTATTGTGTTTACATTAATTTCAGGTTTTGTTACAGGTTCCTTTATGGTGTATTTAAGCACTTCTGAACATGTTTTTAGAAACCAATACAACTTATCAGAAGAATTCCCTTATATTTTTGCTGGTTTAGCTATTAGCGTAGGTTTTGCCACTTTCTTAAATGGTTCTTTTGTAATGAAGTTTGGCATGCTCAATTTAGTTAAAACGTTTACTTTGAGTTTTACACTTATTTCTCTTTCTTATATTATATTGTTTTATGGAAAAGACAATCCTAATGTTTACGTTTTATTAACTTTTTGTGGATTACAATTTTTTTCTATTGGCTTTTTATTTGGTAATTTAAGAGCATTGGCTATGCAACCTATTGGTCATATTGCTGGTATGGGAGCTGCAATAAACGGATTTATTTCAACAATTATGGCAGTACCAATAGCTACATTTATTGGTCGTTATGTTACTACAACTGTTTTACCTCTTTTTATCGGTTTTTTGGTTTGCGGAACTTTATCATTAGTTTTGTTAACTGTTTTACACTTTAAATGGACAAAAAAATCATCTATATAAAGACTTTTCTTTATTTTATTTTAATAGCTTTTCTTTTTTCTTGTACTAAGGAAACAAAAAAGAAAACAATAGCTTCTAAAACCCAAAATACTTTTATTATAAAAGGTCATTCTTCAAAAGAAATAGAAGCAAAATATCTGTTTTTAATTGACGCTGATAAAAACAAAGTTGATTCTACAAAAATAGAACAGCATTCGTTTACCTTGAGAGGAAAAATAAATGAATCGAAGTTGTTTTATTTACAATTAAACAACTTCGATAAAAAACACCCTTTCATTTTAGAGAACACTGATTATACTGTCTTAATTAATTCAAAAGATGCAATGATTCTTGGAGGAAGTTTAAATGAAGAATTTTTCTCTTATAAAAGAAAAAAAAGAATGCAACAAAAACAACTAGGTGTTCTTTATGAGCAATTCTCTTATAAAGACATTAGTTTAAAAACATATTTGAAAAAATTAGATTCTATTAACAAAAAAGAAAAAAAAGAGTTCTATCAGTTTATTTCTAATAACAATAATAATATTCTGCCTGCTATTATTTTAGATCAGGGTAATTTCTCTTCTAAAGAGTTAATACAACTTAGAAAGGACTTAATTGCTTCTGAGCATACTAAAGGGTTAAAAAAATTAGATTTAAAAATTGAAAACTTAAAAGCAATTGAATTAAATAAAAAAATTGCTCGACGAAAACCAGCTCCTTTATTTTCGGGAATTAATCTTTTAGGTTCTAGAACTTATTTAGAAAATATTACTAAGGGCAAAAAATTATTTTTAATAGATTTTTGGGCTAGTTGGTGTCCGCCATGTAGAGTTGCTTCACCCAAAATAAAAAAAATATATGAACAGTATTCTATAAAAGGTTTTGATATACTTTCTGTTTCTGAAGATCGTTCGGTTGCAGAATGGAAAGATGGTATTCTTATAGACGGTTTAGAAAGTTGGCATCACATATACGATGATTACAATCGAATTTCTTCATTGTATAACGTAACTGCTTTGCCACACATGGTACTTATAGATGAAAATGGTAAAATGGTAAAAAATAAGATATCTCTTTCTGAACTTGAAATTGAGCTAGAGAAAACATTTCAATAAATAACTACCTTTTAATTGAAAAACTTATTAAGTTATAAATATATACTCTTTTTCTAAAAGGCAAAAAAGAGGAATAATTTTAAAATCACTCCTCTTTTTATTAAACATTAATACCTTAAAAATACTAGAAATCTTGAAAGATTGCATGCATCATTCTTTTCTTGTCATTAATACTTTCTTCTAAAGCAATCATTGTTTCTGTTCTACTAACACCATGAACTTCATCTATCTTATAGATAATGTCTTTAGCATCATTAGTACTCTTAGCTCTTACTTTACAAAAAATATTATACTTACCAGCAGTTACATAAGCAACAGTTACGTTTGGAATTAAACGTAAATTATCTATTACATGCTGAGTCATAGAGGTCTTTTCTAAAAAAATACCTACATGAGCAATAAAAGAATATCCCATCTTCTCATAATCTAAAGTTAGAGTAGATCCTTGAATAATTCCTTCATCTTCCATTTTTTTTACCCTAACATGAATAGTACCAGCAGAAACTAATAATTTCTTCGCTATATCAGTAAAAGGTGTGCGTGCATTCTCGATTAAAATATCTAATATTTGGTGATCGATTTCATCTAATACGAATTTCTTCATTTTTAAATTTTATTCATAGTATGGTGCAAAAATATTAATAATTATTATTAAATAACAAGTTTACACCTTGTTTTATTTAATTTTTAATAAAAATTTAATCTTCGAAAACGATTTCGGCATGTCCAAAGTGTGCTTCTAAACCTCCTACTTTTTCCTTCTTTAGTTTAGAAATTAATTGATTACCTATCACACTATCAACATAAAGAAATCCTACATCTTTTTTATTTTTAAATCGATGTATTGTATCAAAGAAACTTTTAACATTATTTGGTATGTTAAAATAAGGTTTATAAACTTTAAATTCTGTGTTAATAGCAATATGATATATACCTTGTAATAGTGCATAGAAGTTGAATTTCCTAACTTCTTCTCTTTCATAATCATTAGGATAATGCCCTGCCTCTATCAATATCGTATTGTGACCTAATTTTTGAAAATTATCACCCGTTGCAGTAGGATAAAATTCATCTGTATATCTACCTACATGATTGGGTATTATCTTTTGCAATAATTCATTCATAGAAACTATTACATTCATAGTTTCTTTTCTTCCTTCTGTAATTTTTCTCGTTTTTTCTTCAGATGGGGCTAAAAAAGAGATTGTAGCTGGCTTATTTGTTCCTTTAACTCCAAAAATAGTACGTTGATCATGTAAATTAAAGCAAAATTGAGGGTTAAAATCGTCTAATTCTTTTCTTAATAGCTTACTCTCACAAGCTTCTAAATCAACAACATCTCTATTTAAATCAATATTATTAGCATTAACTCTTGTGTATGCTAAAGCCCCATCTGGATTTAGCATTGGTATTATTTCTATGGTACAATTAGTATAAATTGTTTTAACAATATCATCGTTAATATTTTGCTTTATAAAATTTAGTAAATCAAAAACAGCTTTGGTACCTGTACTTTCATTACCATGCATTTGACTCCAAATTAAAATTCGTTTTCTTCCTGTTCCAAATTTTAATTTAAAGATTTCTCTTCCTTGTTCAGATACTCCTAATAATTCTTTAGAGATTGATTCATCTAATTTATTATATAATGGCTTTATATCTTCAATTTTAACCCATTTTCCATGAATTTTATTTTCTTTTATAATTGAATATTTCTCTTCTAAAAACGCTATATCTATTAAACTCATATTATAATGAAAACCACTTTTTAACTAATTCTTTTTCTATAGGAAGTGCAGAAACATGAGAATAATCATTTTTTATTGCATCATATTTATAATCTAAACTCCACTCTTCTATATTAGAAGATAATTCTTCTAAAGACTTACATATAAAACTTAATTCCTCGCTAGTAATTGTAGGGTGTAATGATAATCTTACCCAACCAGGTTTTTCTACATTACAACCTTCTAAAATTTTACTCTCTATAGATTTAGATGTCTTTCTATCTACATTTAATAAAAAATGTCCATAAGTACCGGCACAGGAGCATCCTCCTCTGGTTTGAATACCAAAACGATCATTTAATAGTTTAACAACCAAATTAAAATGATATTTTTCAAAGTAAAAAGAAAAAATACTTAATCTATCTTTATGATTAGGAGCTAAAATGTGAACACCATCAAGTTTCTCTAGACAACTAAATAGTACTTCATTAATTTCATCTTCTCTTTTCTTAACATTATCAGTTCCTATATCTTCCTTTAGCTGAATAGATAATGCTATTTTTATTGTTTGTAAGAATGCAGGGGTACCACCATCTTCTCGTGTTTCTACATCATCTATATATCCATGTTCTCCCCAAGGATTGGTATATGTAACTGTTCCTCCTCCTGGGTTATCTGGAATTACATTTTTATATAATTTTTTGTTGAATATTAAAACTCCTGAACTTCCAGGTCCTCCCAAAAACTTGTGAGGAGAAAAGAAAATAGCATCTAAATACTCATTTTCATTAGCTGGATGCATATCGATATCTACATAGGGCGCCGAACAAGCAAAATCTACAAAACACAACCCATTATACTTATGAATTAAAGCTGCTATCTTATGATACTCAGTTTTAATTCCTGTTACATTAGAACCAGCAATGATAGAAACTATCTTTATAGGGCGATCTTTATATTTTTTTATAATATTTTCAAACATTTCTAAACAAACCAAACCAGCCTTATTACAAGGAACTACTTCTACATCTGCTATTGTTTCTAACCAAGAAGTTTGATTAGAATGGTGTTCCATATGGCTTACAAATACTATTGGCTTCTTATCTTCAGGAACTTCTGTATATTCTTTTAAGTTTTCACATATTTTTAATCCTAAAATACGTTGGAATTTATTTACAACTCCAGTCATTCCAGAACCTTCCGTTATTAAAACATCATCTTCAGAAGCATTAACATGACGTTTAATAATCTTTCTTGCTTCATGATATGCAAGTGTCATAGCTGCACCTGAAGTAGATGTTTCTGTATGTGTATTTGCTACAAATGGTCCAAACTCATTTATTAACTTATCTTCAATTGGGTGATATAAACGGCCACTAGCAGTCCAATCTGTATAAATCAAATTTTTCTCTCCATAAGGAGTTTTAAAAGTCTGATTTATTCCTACGATATGTTTTCTATATTGTTGAAAATATTCCTCCAAGTTCATCTAAATATATTTAAATCAAAAAACGAATTTCTGTAAAATTATTTAATCTACATATTGTTTGTATCATATTTAACAATCCTACTAATTTAGTATGTTTTATAAATAAAAGAAAACCCGCTAATGCGGGCTTTTCTTTATTTAATTATTTCTTTTATTTCTTTTATAAATCGTTCTGCTAAATCATCTGCTTTTTGCTGTGATTTTGCTTCTGTATATATTCTAATTATAGGTTCAGTATTCGATTTTCGTAAATGAATCCACTCATCAGCAAAATCAATTTTTACACCATCTATAGTATTAACATCTTCATTTTTATAAGTCTCTGCCATCGTAGATAAAATTTTATCTACATCTATTTTTGGAGTTAATTGAATTTTATTTTTACTCATAAAGTAACTAGGGTAACTATCTCTTAATTCTTTACAAGAAATTTTTTTATGTGCTAAATGAGATAAAAACAATGCTACTCCTACTAAAGAATCTCTTCCATAATGTGATTCTGGATAAATAATTCCTCCATTACCTTCTCCTCCAATAATTGTATTCGTATCCTTCATCATTTGTACAACATTTACTTCTCCTACGGCACTTGCTGTATAAGTACCTCCATGAGCTTCTGTAACGTCTCTTAAAGCTCTCGATGAAGATAAATTTGATACTGTATTTCTTCCTTTATTTTTTCCTAACACATAATCTGCACAAGCAACTAAAGTATACTCTTCACCAAACATAGATCCATCTTCAGAAATTAAAGCCAAACGATCTACATATGGATCTACTACAATACCTAAATCTGCTTTCTTTTTTACTACTAATTTAGATATATCAGTTAAATTTTCTTTTAACGGTTCTGGATTATGTGGAAACTCTCCATTAGGCTCACAGTACAATTCTATACACTTAACTCCTAACTCTTTTAATAAAGCAGGTATTGCTATTCCTCCTGTTGAATTAACTCCATCTACTACTACTTTAAATTTCGCTTTTTTAATTGCTTTTTTATCTACTAAACCAAGTTTTAAAACTTCCTTTATATGTTTTTTAATATAGTTCTTTTTCTTTTTAACTTTCCCTAAATCATCTACATCTGCAAAATTAAAATCTTCTTTATCTGCTATTTCTAAAATAACTTTCCCATCTTCACCATTTAAGAACTCTCCCTTTTCATTTAATAACTTTAAAGCATTCCATTGCTTAGGGTTGTGAGAAGCTGTTAATATAATACCTCCATCTGCTTTTTGAATAGGAACAGCTATTTCTACTGTTGGCGTTGTTGATAACCCTAAATCAATAACATCTATTCCTAATCCTATTAAAGTATCTGATACTAAACCACTAATCATTTTACCAGAAATACGAGCATCTCTTCCTATAATGATTGTAATTTTATCTTTATCTGTGTTTTTTCTTTTTATAAACGTACCATAAGCTGCTGCAAATTTAACTGCATCTATAGGTGTTAAATTATCACCTGTACTCCCTCCAATAGTTCCTCGGATTCCTGATATCGATTTAATTAATGTCATCTTTTCTTTTTTGATTGAGAGCAAATATAAACATCTAAATTTTATGCATAAAAAAAACCATTACTTTCATAATGGCTTTAACTATTTCTTTTTTAATTTATATCCTAAACATTAAACCTGCATTTAAATACCCTCCAGAACCAATTCCTGAATATGATGCTCTTAATGCAATTCCATTTCCTAATTTATATTCAAACATTGGCCTAAAATAGAAACCATTTCCATCTCTTGTTAAAGCAATAGTATATCCCATATCTAAACCTAAACTTACATTACTATTTGCATGAAATCTACCAGCTAAAGCTAATGGAAATAATACAGAATCAAAATCTGTAGTAAAAATTAGTCCTGTTGCACCTCCAACGCTAAATTTTGATTCAACATTGAATAAATAATCAACATCTCCTCCAATTACAAAAGAAGACCCTCCGTTGGTTGTAAAACCAATATTAGCCCCAACTCTTAATTTACCATCTTGTGCATTCATTTTTAAAACAACTAGTAAGAAGGTAACAATAAATAATATTCTTTTCATTTTTAATTTAGTTCGTTAGTGAACAAATATAACATTTAGATATAAGTTCTAACTTGTTTTAATAATTTAATGGAGCCATATTTTTATGCATAAAAAAACCACTACTTTCGTAATGGTTTTAGCTATTTAATGTATTTATATTTTTATAAATCAAACATTGCACCAGCATTCAAATATCCTCCAGAACCAATTCCTGAATAAGAAGCTCTTAAGGCAATTCCATTTCCTAATTTATATTCAAACATGGGTCTAAAATAAAATCCATTTCCAGAATTACTTAAACCTATTGCATATCCCATGTCTAATCCTAAATCTATTTTATTAGTTGCATGAAATCTACCTGAACCTGCTAAAGGTAAAAATGTTTGATTAAAACTATCATTAATTATAAATATTAACCCTGTAGCACCACCAACACTAAATTTTGACTCAACATTGAATAAATAATCAACATCTCCACCAATTACAAAAGAAGATCCTCCGTTGGTTGTAAAACCAAGGTTACCTCCTACTCTTAACTTACCGTCTTGTGCATTTACTTTACAAGCTAAAGTTAAAATTGCTACGATACATAAAAATTTTTTCATTTTTTAGATTTTTAAGTTTGATTCATTAAACGTCAAATATAATACCAAAGTATATTCTTTGAAAATAAAACAAAAAAACCGCTGCAAAATGCAACGGTTTATATTGTATGAATGATGTAAGAAAATTATTTTCCTTCCATTTTTCTTTTTAATTCAGCTAAACCACCAATATCACCTAAAGTTGTTTTTTCAGATTCTTGTGCTTTTTTAGCTGCAGCTTTCACATTTCTTTGCTCTTCTTCTCTAAAGATTGAAGTATGTGAAACTACTATTTTACGATATTCTTTACTAAACTCAATTACTACAAATTCTGCAGCATCTCCTTTAGCTAATTTACCACCATCTTCTTTATCTAAGAAACGTGAAGGAGCGAAAGCTTCTAAACCATCTTCAAAAGTTACAGTAGCACCTTTATCGTTTTTATTTGTAATTGTTCCTGTAAATTTAGATCCAATTGCGTAAGTAGCTTCATGTGCATCCCAAGGGTTATCTTGAGTTTGCTTATGACCTAAGTTTAACTTACGGTTCTCTACATCTAATTCTAATACTTGAACAGCTAATTTATCACCTACAGTTACAAATTCTGATGGATGCTTCACTTTCTTAGTCCAAGATAAATCAGAGATGTATACTAATCCATCAATACCTTCTTCTAATTCTACGAATACACCGAAGTTAGTATAGTTACGTACAGTACCTTCATGTTGAGATCCAACAGGGAACTTAGTAGTAATATCTGTCCAAGGGTCTGGATGTAATTGCTTCATACCTAAAGACATTTTACGCTCTTCGCGGTCTAATGTTAAGATTTGAGCTTCTACTTGATCACCTACTTGTACGAAATCTTGAGCCGAACGTAAATGCGTAGACCAAGACATTTCAGATACGTGAATTAATCCTTCAACACCATCTTCTACCTCTACAAACGCACCATAATCAGCTAAAACAACTACTTTACCTTTTACTTTATCTCCAACTTTTAATTCAGAGTTTAAAGCTTCCCATGGGTGAGCAGATAATTGTTTTAAACCTAATTGAATTCTTGACTTGTTATCATCAAAGTCTAAGATTACAACGTTTAATTTCTGATCTAATTCAACAACCTCACTTGGGTGGTTGATACGAGACCAAGATAAATCTGTAATATGAACTAATCCATCAACACCACCTAAATCAACAAATACACCATAAGAAGTTACGTTTTTAACAACACCTTCTAATACTTGTCCTTTTTCTAACTGACCGATGATTTCACGTTTCTGCTCTTCTAAATCAGCTTCAATTAACGCTTTATGAGATACAACTACATTCTTAAATTCGTGATTGATTTTAACAACCTTGAATTCCATAGTTTTTTCTACATATTGATCGTAATCACGAATAGGCTTCACATCGATTTGAGATCCTGGTAAAAATGCTTCGATTCCGAAAACATCTACAATCATACCTCCACGAGTTCTACACTTCACAAAACCGTTAACGATTTCTCCTGTTTCATGTGCATTGTTAACTCTATCCCATGCTTTAATTACACGAGCTTTTTTGTGAGATAATACTAATTGACCAGAAGAATCTTCTCTTTTATCAACTAATACCTCTACAATATCCTCTACCGCTAATTTTGGATTATAACGGAATTCGTTTAATGAAATAACTCCTTCAGATTTAGAGTTAATATCAATAATAGCATCACGATCTGTAATACGAACTACACGTCCTTCAATTACATCACGTTCGTTTACGAAACCTACAGTTCCTTCTAATGCTTTTTCAAACTCTTTTAATTTAGATTCATCAACTTCATCAATACCTTCTTCGTATTTATGCCAGTTAAATGTTGCTAAAAATTGTGCTGGGCTTACATTTGGAGTAGCTTCCGTAGCCTCTGGAGTTGTTGTTTTTGTTTCTTCAGACATGTCTGAAATAATTTTTGTATCTTTTTGCTAGCCAGATTATTAACGACACTAACATAAAGAGAAATTAAACTTAATTAATTTATTTTTTATCCCTTTTTTAAATCTGTTCTCATAAAAAGGAGTGCAAATGTACGCATTTTTAACGAGTTAAGCTAAAAAATAGTTAAATCCATTTAAACTTAAGTAAATTACAATACTGATTTCTTTTGCTTGTTACTCACAAAAACTTTATTCATTCCAAAAATAATAGTTCCTACAGCAAAAATTAATATTCTTAAATGCATTCCCAAAACTCCTAAAAAAAGTAAAAAACACCTGCTATTATAGACAAAATATCTACTCGTAAGTTATTTTTAGACTTCAATTTTATTTTTTTTTCTAAGAAATTTATCTCCTTATCATTAAAACTATATTCCTGTTTTATTTCTTCATCAGATTGTCCTGCATATTTTTGTTCAGAAATACTCTCAATCAAATCTTCTTCTTTTAATGAATTTTCTAAAGCTCTAGACATTAAGTCTACTCCTCTACTTTTTAAATCATCAACAATACTTTCCATTAACTCTCCACTTGCCAATCGGGCATTCACATATGCATCTATATCAATAATATTTTCAAGGCTTCCTTCGTTATTTGTAG
>CALISK010000389.1 GCA_938041625.1 uncultured Tenacibaculum sp.
AAATTATCTTTATAACTTTTACTTATTGGAATTTTAAATTTTGTATCTAAGATTACTTCTCTTTCTTTTTTAGAATAGGTTATAATTTTATTTAAATTCACAATCCAAGATCTATGTAACCTCACAAAATTGCTTTTATTACATAAGACATCTTCATAATAACTTAATTTTTTTGCAACCATATATTTTCTATTTGTATTTGTATGTAACCTTGAATACATTCTATCTGCTTCTATACATAAAACATCGCTTACATCTACTATCGCATAATCTGTTTTATAAGGGATCGCTATTTTTTTAAGTTCTTTTTTATTCTCTTGTAAAGCCCTTAATTTTAATTTTGTTTCCTCTAAATTTTCAATAGATTTTGTTGCTTTTAAAACCGCTCCTTTTAATCTTTCAATATCTATAGGTTTTAAAAGATAATCTAAAGCACTTATTTCAAATGCTTTTATAGCATACATATCATATGCTGTAATAAAAATAATTTGAAAATTAATTTCAGAGAATTCTTCTAACAACATAAACCCATTTTTCCTGGGCATTTCTACATCTAAAAAAACAATATCTGGTTGGTGTTTTTTAATTGATAAAACAGCTTCATCTACATTTGAGGCTTCATCTACAACCTGAACATTTTTACAAAACTCATTTAACAAACAATGTAAATTTTCTCTTGCTTTTAATTCATCGTCTACAATTAAGGCTTTCATCTTTTTCATTTTATATAGGTTAAGGTTAATTTAGGCTAATTTGTATGGTATTTTTATAACTACTTTTGTTCCTTCTGAAACATTTTTATAAAATATACCTATATCGGTTTTATAATAGTTTTTCAAAAAAAACATTCTATCATTAATTGCTTTTGTTGAAAAAGATTCTTTGTTATTTCCGTTTTCTTTTTTAATTTTTTTAGAGACTTCCATTCCTACACCATTATCTTCAATAACACATTTTAAAACCGTCTCTTTATAAAAAGAGATTACCAGCTTTTTATCTCCCCTCTCTTTATGCAATAAGCCATGTTTTATCGCATTTTCTATATAAGGTTGAATAATCATAGCTGGTATTTTAATATTCTCTATTTTATCTTCTATAATAATATCATACTCAAAATCATGACCAAAGCGTAACTTTTCTAACTCTAAATATTTAGTTAACATTTGTTTTTCTTCTTCAAAATCAACAAAACTCTTTTTACTCATATTTAAATTTTCTCTCATTAATAAAGAAAATTTTGTTAAGTAATTATAAGCATCATATTTATTTTCTTTTAACACTAAGTTTTGAATTGAGTTTAATGCATTAAAAATAAAGTGCGGATTCATTTGCGACTGTAAACTTTCTAGTTTAGAAGTTACTATTTGTTTCTGCATACGTTCCTTTTCTAACAATCGTTTTTGGGTTATACGTATTTTTTCAATTCTCTTTCTAACTATAAATAGTACAGATAACAGAACTATTAAAAAACTACCTATTATAAACGCTGTTTTTTTATAAAAAGGTAACTGTATCTTTATTTCAACGCTTTTCACTTCTGTTTCACTATCATCAATAGTATAAGTTGCTTTTAATTCAAACGTATAATTACCTGATGCCAAATTATTAAACGTTACTTGATTAACACCTTCCGAAATAGTGCTCCATGCATCAGAGGCACCTAATAAACGATATTTGTATATCACATCTTCTTCAGATAAAAATCCGTTAGTATGAAATGAAAATTGTATTTTTTTAGAATCAGAAGCTAAATTGTATTTTTTTTGCTTTGGAAATTTTACATCATTTATAAAAACATCTGTAAAATAAAAATCAAAGATTTTGCTTTTATCAAAAACTTTTTTCCTGTTTACTTCAAAAAGTCCCTTATTAGAACTATAAAAAAGAGAATTTTCAAAAAGTACAATGTCAGATATATGAAAAGACGTTATTCCATCTTTTTTAGTCAATGTTTTAAATTCTCCTGTTTTAGTATTTAAAACTTGTAGGCTTTTATTTGTTGTAACCCATAATATATTACCATCTCCTCTTACAATACCTGTTTGATTAGACAATAAACCATCTTTCTTTGTGTAATTTACAATAGCTTTTCCATTTTTTATTTTAATTAAACCGTCTTTAAAAGTGGATACCCAAATAGCGCCATCTTTAGTTTCATTTATATCTATCGCAAAAATTGGCTTTTTATTAAATAAAATTTTTGTTACTCTTAAATTAACATCATACATTTCTAATCCATCAACATATCCTACGTAAATATTGTTAGATATTTTACTACAATAGGTTGTATATGCTCGTTTACTTTTTAATATTTTTGCTTTTTTTGTTTTCGTATTTAATATCTCGGCAGAGCCATACAGTGCAAATAAAATATTTTCATCATTTGTAACAGACAAATCTTTCACATTAAAAAGCTTTATTTTACTAGATTTATTATACAGTTTATTTAACTTTTTATTATACTTATAAGAACTGTTTTTTAAACTTATATATGCATCTTTTTCTGTAGTACAAATAGCGTTTACTTTTTGATTATCTTTTGATTTTATATATTTAATTTTTCTGTTTTTTTTATCTAGTATTGCTAAATGTCCTTTAGTTGAACCAAATAAAACTAAAGAGTCTTTAAATTTATGCATCGCACTAATATTAGTTGCATCCTCTTTTAAATCGTATCTTTCTATATAAATATTCGGTATTATATATATTCCTTCTCGTTTCGTAGTAAACCAATAATTATTATTTCTATCTTTTATTACTGAAGTAACAGCTTTGCCTTTAAAAAAGGTTCTTTCGTAAATAAGTTTTCCTTTAACATATTTATATAATAGAACCCCATCTTGTTCTGTACAGAACCATAAAAAATCGTCTTCTGCATAAAAATCTATTGTATAGTTATTAATTAACTTTTCAGGAAGTGGTATTTCTATAATCCTACCTTTATCTCTTTTTACAAAGCGAGCCTTTTTTTCCGTTTTATTAAAATCGTATGAATAATAAAATTGTTTATCACCTTTAAATGTATTTCTCCATTGACGGTTCTTAAGGTAATCTTCGCTTTTAAAAGTTACTTTCTTTTTGAATTTTTCTCCATCAACTGAGAATAGCAACTCTTTAGAATTTAACAAAAACAATGTATCATTATTTATAAAAAAAGCTGTAATTGAATCTGTTACATTTTTAATATGCCTTTTATTATCCTCGATTGATATTCTAATTATTGAGCCATAATCTTTAATTATTAAATGTTTTTTATAAATTAAAAAAGTAGCTAGATTACCTCGTTTATTAATCTCCTTTAAATCTTTAAAAAGATGTAATGAGTCATTTTCTACATAAAAATATTGACCAGAAATATTATTACACCAAACCCTTCCTTTTGCATCTAATTTTAATCCAAAAACAGACAATGCTCTTTTATCTGGATGTGTATAATTTTTAAACTCTCTTCCATCATAACGAAAAAGACCTTTATCAGCAGCTAGCCAAATAAACCCTTCTTTATCTTCTAAAATACTATAGAACTCTATATCTGGTAAACCGTCCTTTTCTGTTAAATGTGTAAAAACAGGATGCTGTGCTTTAACACTATAACAAAAAAATAATAGAATAATAAACAGCTTACTTTTTTTCATTGATACACTTTCTTTTTTAAGTAGATATATTCATTACAATTTTGCTTTTTTGAAACATTCACACAAGGGTGTTTCTCCTTATTTTGCTCAGTATTTTAATTACTTTTTGTTAAAACAATCTTAATTAAACTCACCTACTTTCACTAATGATAACTTTAGGTATAAAAGGTTACCCCTTCTATCTTTAAAATTTCTATAAACTTTAACCATACATCAATAAAAACTTCTCCATTTATTTCCCAAAACTGTTATTATATCAATATTTCACTTACTAATTTTTAGAGCTAAAAAAAGCCTCTTTTCAGAGGCATCTATTTTAAACTATGTATTCTTAATTTATTCTTTAATAATCTTCTTTTTTATCACTTCTTCTTTTGTTTCTATTATCAACCAATAAATTCCTTTACCTAACTTAGAAATATTCATTTCATTTGTTTTATTTCTACTTATTAATTTATCTCCTCCAACGGTAAATAACGAAAGTTTTTCTATTGAATCTATTCCTTTTACAGATATCGTATTTGATGTTGGATTTGGATATACAACTAAGTTACTATTACTCTTTTGTAATCTATTTAAAGAAAT
>CALISK010000390.1 GCA_938041625.1 uncultured Tenacibaculum sp.
TGTCTTTACAGTTATTATTAGAAAATGCGGTAAAACATAATGTAGTTTCTAGTTCTAAGCCATTAAAAATTTCAATTTATGAAGAAGAAGGGTATTTAAAAATAAGAAATAATAGTAATCCTAAAGAAGCTATTGGAGGAAAAAGTACTAAAGTAGGTTTACAGAACATAGCAGATAGATATGGTTTGATTTCTGAAAAAAGTATTAAAATAGAAAATAAAAATAAAACATTTACAGTGAGTTTACCATTGTTACAAAATATAAAAAACATTATGCAAACATCAGAAGATTTTGAGAACAGCAGTTATATAAAAGCAGTAGAAAAGGTAGAGAAAATTAAAGAATTCTATCAAAATTTAATTACATACATCATTTTTGTACCTGTATTTATATTTATCAATTTACGTTTTTCTCCTCAGTTTCATTGGTTCTATTTTCCAATTTTTGGATGGGGAATAGGAGTTATATTTCATGGATTAGAGGCTTACAATTATAGTCTTGTTTTAGGCCAAGATTGGGAAGAACGTAAGATTAAAGAATTAATGGATAAAGATAAATATTAGAAGCGATGAATGTAAATAAAATGAATGAAGCGAGGTATTTTAGAGCAGTTAAAAAGGTGAAAGCTATTAAATCAGTCTTTTTACACATGGCAGTATATTTATTAATAATTCCGGGTATTATTTATTTCAATTTAAAATTTACTCCAAATTATCATTGGTTTTGGTTTTCTGCTTTAGGTTGGGGAGTGGGATTACTATCTCATATATTTCAAGTTTTTGAATGGTATAAGGTCTTTTTAGGAAAGGATTGGGAGGAGAAAAAAATTAATGAATTAATGATTGAAAATGCAAGTAATGGAAAATAAATATATAGAAGAACAACGTTATTTAAAAGCTAAAAAGAAAGTAAAAGAAGTAAAAGGTTTTTATGTTCATTTAATAGTATACCTTTTAAATACACCATTAATTATTACGGTTAATTTGTTAACCTCTCCAGAATTTCATTGGTTTTGGTTTTCAGTATTAGGATGGGGAGTTGCTATAGCGATACATGCTTTTGTAACATTTGGAGATAGTCTTTTAGGAAAAGATTGGGAAGAGAAAAAAATTAAAGAATTAATGAATAAAAAAGAATAACATGGAAAATAATTTTACTGAAGAACAGCGTTATTTAAAAGCTAAAAAAAAGGTTAAAGATATAAAAGGGTTTTACTCTCACTTTCTTGTTTACATTCTTGTAAATATTTTCATTAGTGCTATTATAATTTTTGGAATGATGCACGATGGAAATGAATCTTTTGGAGAGGTAATAACTGAATTTGGAGTTTATTCTACTTGGATGTTTTGGGGAATAGGAGTATTCTTTCATTGGTTGGGAGTTTTCGGTTATGGTAGTATTGTTTCTAAAGATTGGGAAGAACGAAAAATTAAAGAATTAATGGAGGAAGAAGAAAATAGAAATAAAAAATTATTAAATAAGTAAAGCCATGAAATTGATAGATAATAATAACGAAGAAAAACGATATTTAAAAGCTAAAAAGAGAATAGAAGAGTTAAAGCAATTTTATAAACATTTAGTAGTATATATAGTAGTGAATACATTTATTTCATTACGAAAAATTATACGCAATCTTGATAATGGAGAAACACTTAATGAAGCATTTTTTGATTCTAGTACATTCATTGTATGGTTTTTTTGGGGGATAGCAATTGTATTACAGGCCTTTAAAGTTTTTGGATTTGATTTATTTATGGGGAAAAATTGGGAAGAACAAAAAATTAAAGAATTAATGAATAAAAAATGAACTTTATGACCTTAGAATTGAAAGAAAATAAATTAAAAAAAGTTAAAAAAAAAGTTGAGAAAATAAAGAATTTTTACAAACACTTAATAGTGTTTTTAATTATTAATTTATTATTTGTTATTTCGTCAAATTTATTAGAATTAAACATTCAACTTTTTGGAGATTTGAAAATTAATAACCAATGGAGCTTTGAAAATCCAAAGCATTACCCACTTTGGTTAATTTGGGGAGTATTTTTAATATTTCATGGATTAAACACATTTATTGGGCCTTTTTTTTTAAATGAAAAATGGGAGCAGAAAAAGATTGATGAAATTATGGGTAAAAAATAAATAAGAGATAGATAATGAATATAATAATTATAGAAGACGAAAAGCCAGCAGCAAGACGCTTGAAACGAATGTTAGCTGTATTAGATATAGAAGTAAACACAATGTTACACTCTGTAGAAGAGTCATTAAATTGGTTTCAGAATAATGAACACCCAGATTTAATTTTTTTAGATATTCAACTTTCTGATGGTTTATCTTTTGAAATATTTGAGGAAATACCTGTAAAATCTGCAATTATTTTTACTACTGCTTATGATGAATATGCTTTAAAGGCCTTTAAATTAAATTCAATTGATTATTTATTAAAACCAATAGATGAAGATGAGTTAAAAGTTGCAGTTGATAAATATAAAAGTCAACAACCAAAGAAAAGTGATTTACAAGTTAATATAGATGAAATTAGAAAATTATTAATAAACCCGATAGATAGAAAATATAAGAAACGGTTTACAATTAAAATAGGTCAGCATATTAAAATTATTCATACAGATAATATTGAATGTTTGTATTCAGAGAATAAGGCAACGTATATACATACAAATGAGAATAGAAATTATTTAATAGATCATTCATTAGAATATTGGCACGATCAATTAAATCCAGAACAGTATTTTAGGGTGAATAGAACATTTATAGTACATATAAATGCAATAAAAGATATTATAGCATATACAAATTCGAGATTAAAATTAATTCTACATTCTTTTACAGAGGAAGAGATTATAGTTAGTAGAGAGCGTGTAAAAGATTTTAAAAATTGGATTGATTAAATGTTTTTTCTATTTCAGTATTTATTAGATAGCTTATTTCAGGAGCATTATCTACAATCATAAAATGTTCACCTTTATCAATCAAAATCATTTTAGTAGTTCCTTTTGGTGGAATTAACTTATCATTTGTCCCATTTATTTTTACAACATTATTTAATTGAGTAGTATTTTTCCAATTTATTAATTCATGAATAGCCCATTTAACAAAACTTAAATCGGTGTCATCTAAAATTTCATTCAGTAATTTATTATTTTTTGCTCCGAATAAATAACTGGCAATAAACTTAGGTGGGTAAAACAAAAAAATAGGTATTAGCTTTATTACTTTGGTTTTTCCAAACCATTTAAAAATTGGTTTTAATTCATTCTTAGTGTGGGCAGAAGAAATAAGAATAGTTATTTTAGGCTTTAAAAATTCACTTATTTCTGTAGCTACCAATCCTCCAAAACTAACTCCAATTAAACAGAAATCATTTTCAGTATCAATTATAGTACTCAATCTTTTAGAATACTCTTCTATAGACTCATTTTTATTTGGAGGTATCCAATCTATAGGAATAAATTCGTAATTTAAAGTAAGGAAATTAAAAACCTTTTTATCTGCACCTAGTCCGCTTATTCCATACACTTTCATCTTCTCATAACTTTTTTGAATATTAAATGTATGAAATATAAAGTAGAAGAATTTAAATTATTTTTTTAATAAGTAATTATTTTTATTTAGACTCGTTAAATATTATGTTTGTAAAAACATACACTATCAATTTGTCTTTTTATAGAAGAATATATTTCTCTTTTATTTTAGAGACAATGATAAAAATTAAATAGGTCCCCTCTTATTTAAGCGACGTAATTTGAAATAAAAAAGACGAAACTTGAAAGCTATTGAAATAAATATACTTAATAAAGAAGAATACGGATTAAAAGAAGTATTCAAATTAAAAAAAGAAAAACAACTTTGTGGTGTTACAACTAAAGTTCTTAACATAAATCCCAAATATGGCTCAGGTATTTTAATAAGTGTTTTTTTTAATGGTTTAACTGTTCGTTATATCGATGCTCAATTTATTCAAGATTTAACTTTTAAAGGAGAAAAACAGGTAGATGCTTTAATTTTTTCTGCCTTATTAAAAGGAGAGAAAAAAGTTCGTTTAGTTAATACAAATACAGAAATGATACAAGAGAATTATGAGGGCTATATTTCATACATGAATAAGATTAATGGCTCTTTAACATATTCAAAAAGTAAAGTTGTTAAAGAAGTTATTATTAAAATGTCTTTAAGTTTTATTAAAAAACATGAATTAGATACATTATTCCCAATTTTTGAGACCTATTCAGTACAAAAAATTAAAAGAAATTTTATAAATCAATTAAGTAATAAAACTCAGGATATTTTAACTGAAATTATAAATGATAAAAGAATAGGGCTACTTAAACGTCTATTTTTAGAATCGAAAGTTTTAGAGTTATTAGCATTACAAATTGATTTAAAAGATAAAAAGAAAACAAAAAGTAATGCGATCACCAAAAAAATTTATTTAGTAGAAAATATAATTATTAAAAATATAGATACTCAAATTTCAATTAATAATTTATCTAAAAAAGTTTTTTTAAATGAGAGCATTTTGAAAAAAGAGTTTAAAAGAATATTCGGGACAACGATATTTGAATTTGCTTTAAAAACACGTATGAATAAAGCAAAAAAACTGCTATCTCATACTTCTAAACCCATATATGAAATAGCAGAATTGGTAGGTTATAAAAACTCAACTCATTTTTCTGCTGCTTTTAAGAAAAAAGAAAAAACAACACCAAAAGAATATCGAGAATTAAAATTTAATCTTCGTGATTAAAAGATCTAATAACCGTTGAATACCCAGTGTTAATAATGTATAAAATAACATTAATAGTAGTACACTTCCAGCTTCTTTATTATGATACCCAAAAACGCCCATTCCCCAACAAATTACAACCCATTGTATAATGTACATTGTTGTAATTTTTTTACTACAATAGTAGAAAAAAGCTAATATTTTATGACCATTAAATTTTTTTACCCAATAAAAGGATAACCAAAAAGCCATTAAGTTGAAACCAAGTAAATAAATAAAACCACCGATACCTAAATGAAAGTAATCTCTCATATGAAATTCATAATCATAATAACATAATGCACCTCCTGTTAAAACTGTAATAAAGCCAATTTGTAACATTTTTTTAAAAATGATTGCATTGTTTTTATCAATTTCTGAGTACCAATAGCCAAAAAACATTCCAACTAAAATAAACCCAAACCAAGGAAAAACAGCAAAATAAATATTCCATTCGGCTCCCCATAGTAAATCAAAAATGTAATCTAACCCTGTTATACTTGGTCTATATCCTCTTACAAATTCAACTAAACTTAAAAGTATAATTGTTACTACTATTGGAATCCACTTATTGGTTAAAAGAACTAGTTTGTGTACAATTCCCATAAATAATAAGCACATTCCAGCGAATTGTAAAATATCGCCAGTTAATACCATATACACCATGTTGTCAAAAGAAGGAGGAGATGTCCATCCATAAGCTTCAATAAAATTATTAGGTATTAAACCTAAAAAAAGAGGGGCAATGAATTTTAAAAAATTCATAAAGTAACCAGCAGCTAATAATAAAACACCTCTTTTTATAGATTTTAAAATAGTATTATTTTTTGAAAGGGTGTAGGAAAATCCCATTGCTAATAAAAATATGCCAGCCCATTTTCCGAAAAAATGTACAGAAAGTCCTAACCAACTACTTTGTTGTGTATAGGTAGTTCCGTAAATTAAGAGTGTATGTGCCATTGGTATTAAAAAACAACTTATTCCTCTTGTTAAATCTATTTCTAAAATCCTCTTTGATTTTTTAGTATCCATTATTTTAGTTTTTTAACCAGCTTAATTTTTGTGATAATGATTTTCTTTTCCTTGAGTTCTCTTTTATATCCTTTTTTGGATAGCCCATAAAAAAGATTCCTAAAAATTGCTCATTTTCCGCTAGCTTTATTTTTTTGCCATATGCTATAGTAGCAACTGAAGTATCCCAATAGCTACCAATATTTAAAGAAGTACAACTTAACCACATGTTTTGAACACCACATGAAATAGCAGCTATTTCTTCCCATTCTGGTAACTTTGCTTTTTTATTAGGCTGAAATATTAATGCAATTAATGTGGCATTTTTACTATAAGTTTTAGTTTCTTCGTAACGTTTATTAGAAAACTGTTTTTCATTGTAAATTTTCCTGTAATAATTTGCCATGAATTCTCCTAGTTCATCTTGATGTTTACCTTCTAAAACAATAAAACGCCATGGCTGTGTATGCATATGAGTTGGTGCCCATAATGCGTTAGAAACAATATTTTCAATAGTTTCTTTAGATATTTTTTTGTCCGAAAAATCATAGGCATAGGTTGTTTTACGTTTGCGTATGAGTTTTGTTGTATCTTCAAAATTCATCTTATACCGTTTCTTTAATCGTTTTTAAATTTGTAAATTCTTTTTTAAATTTTGCTATCGGATTTTTAAGAGTTCCTACTAATTCTAAACTATCAATAGGATCGCCTAAACTTAGCATTTGCTTCGTGTTTTTTAGTTGTAATCTATTTAAACAACAACGATCAAATTCTTCAATAAATAAATCATGTCGAATGTATTTATCTGAAAATTCTGGGTGCTCATTTTGATATTCATAAATGCATTCAGCAACTAATTGCCAAAAATTATGTTCAGAAAAACCAATGTGAGTTTCTAATTGTTGGCTCATAAAACGAAAGAAACAATCAAAAACATCTGTAAAAATGGAAAGTATTTTCATAGAATCGGACGTTTTAATATATAATCGATCTACATGTTTTGGTAAAATCATGGTTTCGTTAAATACAATTACTTCTTCTGTAATATCTTTCATTAAAACAGATACAGGAGTATCTTCTTCTAATACTAAAATTAAATTTTCACCATGTGGCATAAACACAAATTCATATTTATAAAAGCAGTGTAACAAGGGAGATAAATATGCTTTTAAATAATATTGAATCCAGGTAGTTACTCCATACGGAGCGGTTTTTATTAATGAAGCTAATAATGAATTGTTATTATAGTCAACATGTAATAAAGCAGCCATTGTTAATACTCGCTGATTTGAAGTAATTTTAGTAAAAGGACTTTCTCTCCATAATGCAGAAAGCATTTTATTATGTGGATTTGTTTTTCCTAATGATTTGTAATAATGATTTTCATAACCTACAGTTGCTACTTCCCCTAACATTGCAAAACCGTTATTATGTAAATAAGTATCTTGTTTTAATAAGTTAGTAATCCATTTGGTAATATGCGGAGTACTTTTCATGTAATGAGGAGAAAGACCGCGTACAAACCCCATATTTAAAATTGATAAAGCGGTTTTGGTATATAATTTTTCTGGATTGCTAGCATTAAACAATGTTCTAATAGATTGTTGTGCTGAAAATTTATCATCACTTTTTCCTACTAAAACAATATTTTTTTGTCCTATATCTGCTGTAAAAACAGAGGTTATTTTATTAGTCCATTGCCAAGGATGTACTGGCATAAAAAGATAGTTTTGTATATCTATATTCTCGTCTTTTAAAACTTGATGAAATTCATAAATTTTTTCTGTACCTAACTCTGTTTTTAATAATTTATCATATTTAAAGTTATCAATAGCGGTATAGGTTGCATATTTTTTATGAACAGCAATCCAGAAAAGTTGAAATAGATTGTTCGTTTCAGGAGCATATTTTTGATAATCATCACTATTAAAACCAATTCTTCCATTATTGGCAACAAAACACGGATGCCCTTCAATCATACCATGTTCTATTTCTTGAAAACTTTTTTG
>CALISK010000391.1 GCA_938041625.1 uncultured Tenacibaculum sp.
GCTTCTTTTTTAATGTTATCGAAACCAGTTGCAACAACTTCAATCTCATCTAAAAGATCTAATTCATCTTCAAGAATTAAATTGATAACATTTAAATCACCAACGACTCTTTCAACCGTTTTCATACCTATAAAACTGTAAACAAGAGCTTTTCCTTTTGATACAGTAATAGAATAATTACCATCAAAATCAGTTTCAACCCCTCTCGTTGTACCTTTTACAATAATCGTAACACCAGGTAAAGGTCCGTTTGCATCGGAGACTAAACCCGTAACGGTGGTTTTCTGAGAAAAAACTACCTGAGTAATCATAGCAAAGACAATTACTAGTATACTTTTTAAATTTTTACTAATCATTTTATTATATTAAGGATTAATTTGTACACAAAAAAAGGCTTTTTTATAACGAAAACAAAATTTAACAATAATTAACTTTAATAAAAAGTTAAAAAACAAGACGATAAAACAAATTAAAAATGTTAAAAAAAACAAAAAAGAACAGTAAAAAAGACAAAAAACAAAGAAAAAAACAATAAAACAGGTGATATTTAAATAATAATAAAAAAAATGCATAATTAATAATAATACTCTTTTATCCCCGTTATATATTATTAGTTATATAAAAAAACCAAATATTCTACCACATATCAATAAATCATTATTATCCTTGATTATATAAACTTCAAAAACTCACCCCTCATTTATTCTATTTGTTCCGATAACGTAATCTCATTATTTTTGATCTATAGTATATATATATAAAATCATAACATACCATTTCATGAATTCTGTTTTTAGTTTTAAACAATCTATTCATTAACACGTGAATATAACTCATATTTAAATTATTAAAGCCTACTTGTAACTCTTTATTTTCATGAACTTTTTTCACTTCATTAATTATGGGGTTCGTCAATTCATTCGTTTGATTCAAAATTCCATTTATAATTGGACTATAATCTAATTTTTTTTCATTTAAAATCTCTTCATTTTTTTTTTGATTTAAGCGACATCTGTCATTTATCTCTTTATTTAAAGATTTAGACTTACCAAATTCAGATCTATAACCAATTTTTAAGCGTTCTAAAATCTTAAGTTTTTCAGGAAGAGAATATCCAAAATTAATTAAATGGTTATCAATTGCTTTTAAAGAAAACAACCATCTTATTTCATCATCCTTTACTAAATTCAAAAAACTAAGCACCATATTACTCTCATGAAAAAACAAATCTTCTGAATAACTAATTGTATTTATTCCATATCTTTCTATTTCACGCTGATAAGTATCCAATTGTATGTTCCAAACAATATCGCTGTCATAATATTTTTTTAATTCCATAAATACAATATTAATCACCTCTCCTAATTTTACTTATATCAACAAGATGAAAACGAATTCTTAAATGATGTTTCGAATCAGAATACCTAATAAAAAACCATTTATCAATTAATTTTTCAGAAAGTAAATAATTAGAAAGAGGTTTAATTGTTCAATTTTAACTGTTATTTTTCCGTTATCGAAATATTTTCAAACTCTCTAAAATGTATTTTTCTAACATGTTTTTTTTCAATAAAAACTATAAAAGCTTGTTAATTAACATGCACTCGGTATAAAAATGACAATATTCCTTTTTTAACTAAAAAAATCTTGTTTTTTCACTTTTCTTTGCAATAAATAAAAATTAGCATTTTTTTTCTCAATAATTATTAAAAACCAAATATTTACAAATGTTTAATGAAAAGATTTTAAACTGGTATTTAAAAAACAAACGAGATCTTCCTTGGAGAACCACAAAAAACCCTTATTATATTTGGCTAAGTGAAATCATGTTACAACAGACAAGAGTCGCTCAAGGATTGCCTTATTTTTTAAAATTTAAAAAAGCTTTTCCTACTGTTAATGATTTAGCAAATGCTGATGAAAGTTATGTTTTAAAACTTTGGCAAGGTTTAGGTTACTATTCAAGAGCTAGAAACCTTCATTATACAGCAAAACATATTGTTCATAATTTAAACAGTAGTTTCCCTAACAATTACAACGATTTATTGAAACTGAAAGGAGTTGGAGATTATACTGCATCAGCAATAGCTTCTATTTGTTATAATGAAAACTCTGCTGTTGTAGATGGAAATGTTTATAGAGTACTTGCTCGATATTTTGGAATACACACTCCTACTAACACTAGCAAAGGAATAAAAGAGTTTAAAGAATTAGCTCAAACATTAATAGACAAGAACAACCCAGGAACATATAACCAAGCTATTATGGATTTTGGAGCTATGCAATGCAAACCTCAAAATCCATTATGTGATATTTGCCCTTTAAATGGCAGTTGTATTGCCCTAGAAAAAAACAATGTTAAAAACCTACCTGTAAAAGAGAAAAAAAATAAAGTTAAAAAAAGGTATTTCAACTACTTAGTTATTACAAACAGTAATAATGAAACCATTTTAAGACAACGAAAAGGAAAAGGAATATGGGAAGGCTTATATGAATTCCCACTAATAGAAACTTCAAAAGATATTAACGAAGAAGACCTTATAAAACATCCTTCTTTTAAAACATTACTCAACAAAGAAGCCTCCATAAAATTATTTAACCCTAAAAAAGTAGTCCACAAACTTTCTCACCAACATTTGCACACTCAATTTTGGATTGTAAACATCTCACACATTAACGAAGAATTTATTCCTTGGAAGCATATCTGGGAATACCCAGTACCCATATTAATTCATAATTTTTTAGAAAATTACTTAAAAGACAAAAACTAATTTTTTGTATATTTGATTTTACACATGATTTTAAGCTATGGCAGGAACAATTAATAAAGTTATTTTAATAGGTCATTTAGGAGATGAAGTAAAAATGCACTATTTCGAAGGAGGTAACTCTATAGGTCGTTTCCCTATTGCTACAAACGAATCTTACACCAATCGTCAAACAGGAGAACGAATTACAAACACCGACTGGCATAATATTGTTGTTCGTAACAAACTTGCTGAAATTTGTGAAAAATATTTAACTAAAGGTGATAAAGTGTATCTTGAAGGACGAATAAAAAATCGTCAATACGAAGTTGATGGACAAAAACGTTATACATCTGAAATTCATGTTCAGGATATGACCTTTTTAACTACCAAAAAAGAAATCAACACAACTTCTTCAACACCACCTCAACCGTTGCAAGACTCTAACAATACTACTTCATCAAATGAAAATGATGATTTACCTTTTTAGTATAACCAAATTTTAAACATTGGATCCAGAACCCCTTTTTATACTTATAGCATCTTCTACATTTTTAAATACTATTAGTATTATAACCCTACTAATTTTACTTGTTTGTTCTGCTTTGATATCAGGAACTGAAGTTGCTTTTTTTTCAATTTCCCAAACAAAAATTAATCAACTTAATGAAGAAACAAAAGGTGAAAACACTGTTGTAAAACTACTAGAAAACCCTAAAAAGTTATTAGGCACCATATTAATTACGAATAACTTTATTAATATTTTAATTGTGTTAATATTTGCCTCTTTAGATGAATTTATGTTTGGAAACATTAATTTCTCTATCAATTGGTGGTTTATTTATATTTCCACTTCTGTAGTTAAAGTAATTATTCAAGTTGGACTAGTAACATTTCTTATTTTATTGTTTGGTGAAGTTTTACCAAAGGTATATGCAAGCAGAAAATCATTACAGTTTGCCAACTTAATGGCCAAACCAATACATATTTTAAATATTATCTTAACTCCCTTGAACATTCCTTTAACTAGTTTAACGAATAGTATTGAACGTAAATTAGGTGCAAAAAACAACAATTTGTCTGTCGAAAAGTTATCGCAAGCATTGGAGTTAACTTCTGATAATTCGACAACAAAGGATGAACAGAAAATACTCGAAGGAATTGTAACATTTGGTAATACAGAAACTGTTCAAATAATGAAACCTAGAACAGATGTCTGCGCAATTTCTGACACAGACACCTATCAAGAAGTTTTAGATACAATTTTAAAAAATGGTTATTCAAGAAACCCTGTTTTTCATGAAAACATAGATAATATTGTAGGGGTTTTATACGCTAAAGATTTATTAGTTCATTTAAATAAAAAGAATTTTAGTTGGCAAAGCTTACTAAGAAAACCATTCTTTATCCCAGAGAATAAAAAACTAGACGATTTATTAAAAGAATTTAAAGAAAAGAAAAATCATTTAGCAATTGTAGTTGATGAATATGGAGGTACAAGTGGTATTGTAACCTTAGAAGATGTTATCGAAGAAATTGTAGGTGATATTAATGATGAATTTGATGATGATGATTTATCATATTCTAAAATAGATGAAAATAATTTTATTTTTGAAGGAAAGATTACAATCAAAGATTTATGTAGGGTTTTAGAAGATGATGAAGAGATTTTTGAACAAGAAAAAGGAGAAAGTGAGACCTTAGCTGGCTTTATACTAGAGATCTCCGGAAAATTTCCTAGAAAAGGAGAAAAAATCACTTTTAAAAGCTATTATACTTTTACTATTGAAGCTATTGACAGAAAAAGAATTAAACAAATTAAAGTTACTCGTAATGTATAAATTATTCATAGGTTTTATTGTATTCCTTTTTATTGGTTGTAAAGAAGATGTATTACCAAAACCAAAGGCATATTTAAATTTACATTACCCTAATAAAAAATACAAAAAACTAAACAGCAACAGGCCTTATTTTTTTGAAATAGCTAACAACTCTGTAATAAAAGAATTACCAAAAAACTGGCTTAAAATAAAATACCCTTCTTTAAAAGCATCTATAGACATTACTTACAGACCTATTAACAACAACTTAAGAGAACTATTAATGGAGGCTGAAAAATTAGTTTTTGAACATGCTGTAAAAGCTGATAATATTTCTAACACAGAAGATTACTCAAATATAGATAATAACGTATTTGGTAAAATGTATATGATACATGGTGATGCTGCATCTCAAATACAATTTCATGCTACTGACAGTTCTAAACACTTCTTGAAAGCTTCTTTGTTTTTTTACACTAAACCTAATTACGATAGCATACTACCTGCTATAGACTACATAAAAAAAGACATGATTCACATCATGGAAACATTAAAATGGACTGAATAAAATGCTTTTTACGAAGCTACTTTTTTAAACTTCCTTGATTCTAACCATAAATAAAATTGCAATCCAAACAATATAGCTCCAGCTAATAAATGTGTTGCTTGAGTTCCTAAGGGGAAATCAGCATAATACATAAGAATTCCAGTAATCGTTTCTAAAAAAATTAAAAACACTACCCAATTCACTAA
>CALISK010000392.1 GCA_938041625.1 uncultured Tenacibaculum sp.
ATCAAATGTATGATTCGATTTTAGTTTTAGAAAAGCAACTTAAAAAGATTTTAACGAATACAAGATTAAAAGAAATCAATACCTCAGGAAAAATAAATCTTCAAACATTTTCACCTAATGAAATGGGATACGAAATGCTGGATGGTTTAAATATTAGAAAAGAAAATACGACTATTTTATGTACAACGAACTCTGTTTTTTTTGATTTTTTCAAGAAGCAAAAAAAATATGAACTAGATAATCTTAATGAGTCAGATTTAGTAAATATTTTTTACTGTGCGTTTGCTTCAGGTTATTCAATTACAAATTTTACTTCTTTTAAAATAGAAGGAAAAGAAAATATTAAAGCTTACGGAATGATTGGGCTTGGTGCTCAGGATACTGGGCCTTTTACACCAAATACTTTATATGTTTTTGCTTTAGTAGATGATTATGTTTATATAATGAATAAATCGATAAAAAAAGAAATAAAACAAACTGAAGCTTGTATTAATATTTGGAATAGTACCTATGTTAGTGGTGATTATCAATCAGAAGAAAAAGCGTGGAAAAAATATTGTGATTGTTATCGGGAAAATTTTAAAAAGGATGAACAATTTGCAGTTTTGAGAAAAGAGATTAACGATATGTTAAAAATGATTGTTAATTAATTCATAGTACACGTAGAAGTTTTTAAGTATTAAAAAAAGAGTTAAAAGAGAAGCAATAAAAACTACTTAAAACAAAAGAGCGGAGATAGTTTTTTAATCTTCTCTCTTTTGTTTTTATTAGAAAAGGTTTATTCATACTGTCTAAAAATCACATGGTTTTAATTTCAACTTTCACTGATTTTTTTTCTATTAATTCTTCAAAGTAGTTTAGATACATTTCAGCTATTTCAGACATCGGTAAAGAAGCAGCAGCTTTGTAATTTGCTTTGGCTAATTCTAATCTGTAAGTATCGTTTGTTATTATTTTATCAATAGCTTTTGCTAATGAAGAAACACTTTCAGGATCAAAAAACTCACCTCTATATCCTTCATCTTGAATTAAATCTGTTAAATCACCTAAATTTGGCATTACAACAGCTTTGCCATAACTACCAGCTTGGTGTAATACTCCAGAGCTTCCAGTTGTAGAGGTATACGGGAAAACAACAACAGTACTTTCTCCAAAAATTTTAGGCACATCCTCCTCTTCTACATACCCCGTAAAATGCAAACCTTTAACATGCTTGTATTTTTCTTTCATTTCGGCTAAATAACCAGGAGTATTTGGGCTATCTGTACCTGCAATAACTATTTCTAAAACGTCATCATTTGTTTTTCTTATTTCCTCTACTGCTTCAATTAGTATTTCTACTTTTTTATAAGTACCAAACTTACCAAAGGCCATTATTTTTTTAGCTCCATTTGGTAATGAAAAATCTGGTTTTGGAGGCATTTCAAAAGTTCCGTGAGGTATTAATACTACTTTTTTCGTTTTGTATTTTTCGGTTAGTGTGTTTACAAATTTTTGTATAGTTACAGCTACATAATCTGCTTTTAATAAAAAACGAGTTAATATGGTCCCTATTAATCCATATGTTTTTTGTAGTAATTTATTTTTAGTAAAACCAGCACTGTTTAAATCTACTTGCTCTAAAATATTGTGTAGTAAAACAATCGTTGGTATTTTTTTTACTTTACATAAATAAGGTAACATTAAACCTAATGCGGCTGGTATTTTCTTATCTCCAAATTTTAAAAATTGTAAATTAAATAATATGGCATCTGGTTTAGTTTCATTTACAGCTTTGTTTAGAGTTAGTATGTTTTTATAGCTGTTAAATTTCCAACAGTTTTTAATGGTAATTTTACATCCGTCTGCTTCAAAATTTAAATGTTTGGTTTCTACAACTTCATCTGTTAATAGAATAAGTTCTTCTACGTTTTCTTTTTGCCTAAATTGTTTAACTAAATGATAACCATATTCATTTAGTGTTACTTTACTTGGGGGTAGAGCCGTAACGATTGCTAATTTCATAATAAGTTTATTTAATAATGATTTATTCTAATGTCGTTTTAATATTCTAAAAAATAGATTAAATACAGATGATTAATAACATACTGTAGTTTAAAAACGAGTATTTATAGTTTATTGACTATTCTTTTGTTGATTTAAAAAAGAAAAACAATAATTGTATTATTAATAAGATAGTCATAGCTATTATTTGCATAATAATTATTTGATGTAAACTATCATGAAAATAAATAATTAATAATACTTGAGTTATACCTAGAATTCCAGTTATAATAACAGGAATGTATTGATCTATTGATAAATAATAATATGCAAATACATTAGAAATTGCAAAAATAGAGGTTGCTAATGCGTATTTCCATAATAGTGGAGCTATTGTGATATAAGCTTTTCCAAATAATAAATTTACAACTAATTCAGGAAATAAATAGCTAACAAAAACAATTGATATCGATAATAAAGTAATATAACCTACATATTTTATAAGTACTCCTTTATGTGGTAATCCTTCCTTTTCTTTATTTACTACAGTTGGTAATAATAACATTACAAACATCCAAGCTATAAAATAAACAACCCTACCTATTAAAGCTAATGAAGCATATAAACCGGCATCATAATTATTAAAATAATGTTTAACTAATAGAATGTCGCTATTGTTTATAATAATTTGAGTGCATTCGTAAAAAGCAGTAAGGATAAAAAATTTAAAAATTAATTTCTTTTGTTGTTCGTTTAAAACGTTTTTACTGTTGGTGTATTTTTTTAATTCAAACGGAAAAAGGCTGAAAATAAGAGAAATGAAGATACCTAAAGAAATAAGTATAGAAGATTGAAAATTTAAGAAATAAAGAAAAATTAAAGTAATTAGTAATCTGCTAAGCATTTCTGCTTGGTAGGTAATAGAAAGTTGTACAAACCTCTTTTTTCCTTGAAAAATACCTCTATTAATACTCATTAGAAAATAAAAAGGAACACCCATACCAAAAATGAGAAACATATTAGAGGTTGTAGTATTAAAAACTGCCTGTAATTGTTTTGAAAATAAAATAATTAAGAGTCCCATTAAAACACCAATAATTAAAGATCGTTTTACCACAAAATTTATCAATGCTTTTGCTGCCGAGTCATCAAAAAGTACAATGTATTTTGTGGTTACAAGCTGAAAAGTCATTGCAATAAAAGATAAAACTAGTAAAAACGTAATAAGAATAGCAGCATCTGCAAATTCTTTAGGACCTAGTAATCTTCCTATAATTAAATTGTATAAATAATTACCTGCATTAACTAATAATGCGCTAATCATAAAAACTTGTTCGGGGGCTAACTTCTTATTTTTTAATAAACTCAAATTGTTTGTAATAAATACGTTACGTAATTTACATAATTAAATACATATTTAATAGAAAAAAGTTCTTGAATAATAAGGTTGTTATTCAGTTAATTAAAAGTATATTTAAAGAACCTCTTTTTATAAATTTAAAACACGTTTCTATATGAAACAAATCACACATTTTATTTTATTTATATTATTTGCAAGCAGCTATAGTTTAAAAGCTCAAGTGGATATGAAAAAAGGATTCCGATTTTTAGAAAACGGAAACTTTGAAAATGCTAAAACTTTTTTTAAAGATGTTTTAAAAGAACACCCAAATAATAAAACTGCAAAAATATGTTATGGTAGAGCTTTAGGTTTAACAGGTTCTACTAAGGAAGCAATAACTGTTTTTGCAAACCTTTTAAATGATGATGCTACTAATTTTGAAGTTAAATTAAATTATGCAGAGTCTTTATTATGGGACAAGCAGTTTGCAAAAGCAAAGAAATATTATAAAACATTATTAAATGAAAAGCCTAAAAGTTTCAATGCTTTATTAGGATATGCAAACACACTATCAAATTTAAAAGAATTTAAGGAAGCTTTATCTTTTATAAATAAAGCGATTGAAAAATCACCGAATAATAACAATGCATTAATTTCTAGAAAATACATTCGATTAGGTTATGCAGATACATTACATAAAAAAGAACTATCTAATGAAGCGTTAGTTGTATTAAACAAAAACTTAGACGATTTTAAATTAGATAAAGAAACATTATCGTCAAAAGCAAATATATATATAACAAATAGTCAATTTAAAGAAGCTGAAGAAGTGTATACGATGTTGGCTACTTCAGAAAAAGATGCGATTACAGCTTTAAACGGATTGTCTTTAGTAGCTCATTTTAATAAGAATGATAAGAAAGCACTAGAAATAGCGAGTAAAGCTTTTAAGAAATCTGAGAGCAGTAAAGATTCAATGGTAATTCAGAATACCAAAGAAAAATATATTCAAGCATTAATTTGGAATAAAAAATACGGATTAGCTTCAAAAGAAATTAAACAGTTATATAATGACTATTCAGATAAAGATTGGGTATTTTCTTTAGATGCTACATTACAGATGTATAAAAGTGATTTTAAAAAAAGTATAGCTCTATATAAAAAAATATTAAATGAGAACTCGGGTTCTTTTAACGGTAATCTAGGAATTACAAATGCTTATTTTGCGAAAGGGGATTACGATAACGCTTTTTCAGGAATAGATAAAACTTTAAAGTTGTTTCCAGGTCAGAAAGATGCACTAGGTCTTCAAAAAAAACTAAATAAAAAGTTTGCGCCTTTTGTAAAACAGACGATAAGTTATAGTACAGATAATGGTGATAATTCAGCCTACACATCAAATACTTTTATTAAACATCCTTTATCTAACAAATTTTCAATAAACGGGAATTTTAAATATAGAAAAACTGAGAATTTAGTTTTAAATGAGAGTGCAAATTTGCTAGGTTTTAATGCTGGTTTCGATTATCAAATAATTCCTAATTTAAATATTCTTTCAAATATTGGAATTAATAACGTAAAATCAGGAAGTGATTCTTATAATCAAATAGAGGCTTCTTTTTTATTAAAAACGAAACCTTTTAGGTTACATGATTTAGAATTAGGATTTACTAAAAAGTTAGAAGATTTTAATGCAAATCTTTTAGGTAGAAAAATTGTTAATGATAACTATTTTATCAATTACAACCTGAGTACAACATTTAATTTAGGGTGGTATAATCAATTTTATTTCACACAATTAAGTGATAACAATCAAAGAAACTTATTTTTTACTTCATTGTATTATAATATAATGTCTTCCCCAGCATTAAAAAGTGGTGTAAATTATCAGTTTATTTCATTTAAAGATCAAATTCCAACAATCTATTTTAGTCCTGAGAGCTTTCATAATTTTGAAATTTTTTTAGAGCTTCTTAAAAGTGAAGAAGAAACTAAAATTAAAAATTGGTTTTATCATTTTAATGCAGCTACTGGTTTTCAAGGTATAGAAAGTAATAAAAAACAGTTTACATATCGACTTCAAGCTAAAGTAGGATACAAGTTTTCAGAGCGTTTATTCGTTAATTTATTCGGAAAGCATACGAACATAGCTTCAGCTACTGTTGCAGGGTTTATTTTTACCGAAATAGGGTTGAATTTAAAATGGTATTATTAGAGTTTAACTACGATGAATAGTCACTCATAGTTTTAATTTTTTTATGAAAAATCACTTTGTCTACAGTATAAATAAAATTAAAGAGAATAACTTCCTTGCTAAAGGAAAAATAATATCAAAAAATGTACTATTAAAGAAAATTAAGAAATAAAAAAATCCTTTTACAAATTGGGGCTTGTAAAAGGACTCAACATTTATCAAATAAATCTTTTTTGAATTGGGGAACTCAAAAAATTGAAAAAAAAACAAAATTTGTACTTTAATGTTTTTTTATAAAAACTATTTAAAACTACTATACTTCAAAGGTATTGCTAAATGTTTTTTTAAAAAACGAAAATCGATATATGATACGTAACTATAGATAAAAAGTAATTATGAATCGGTGAAATGTAAAAAGTAGTTTAGAAATACTTATTTATATTTAATTAATGAAATTGAAAATATAAAGTATTTTGAAAATCAATTAGATACATGTAGACATAAAGTCAATATTATTATCTTAAATACTTCATTGAGTTTTAGAAAAAAGTATAAAAAAATATAATGTAGATAGTTTGCAAAGTAAATGTTTATACATTGTTAATGATTAATAAAGAGAAAAGGGGTGTGATATGTTACTAGATGATAAAATAACATATAAATAAAAAATCCTTTTGCATTGGGGAGCAAAAGGATTTTTATTAATCAACCAAATAAATCTAAAAAATCTCTTTCTTGTAGAATTGAGATTTCAAAAAATGAAATTCTTTTTGAGGTATTTATAAATACACTCTTTATATTTTT
>CALISK010000393.1 GCA_938041625.1 uncultured Tenacibaculum sp.
CCTGCCTTCTGTCTTTCTACATCGACTTCTTGTGCATTTATCGAAAAACTAACTAAAAATACAGCCAAAAAAGTAAGGCTGCTATAGAGGATTCGACTAAGTTTACTGTGATGATTCACACTTTTCATACTATAAAATATATTTTTCTGTCTATTTTGGTACGACGTTTTTGTACTCACGGATTTTTGAAACCGTTTTACATAAACTCGGACAAAATTACTACTTCTCTGTAAATTGTGAAATGTTAAGAGATTCCTAATTTGTAATTTATATTAATTCTAAATAAAGTTTATTAGCAATCTATTAAACTACAAGTCGTTACTTTTGTATAAAAATTTTTATTTTAACTATGTATCACAAAATTTTAGTCTTTTTAGTTTTTACTTGTTTAGGCTGTTTTATTGGCAATTCTCAATCAAAATATGCTACTGATAAAAGTATCAACTCTTTATTAGCTAAGAAAAGAAAGTACAATGACAAAAACGGAACTGGGTTTCGTATTCAATTGTATAATGGATCTGAAAAAAAAGCTAAAAACATTAAATACAATTTCAATTCAAAATTTCCAGGTACCTACTCTAAATTGAAATATGAATCCCCTGAATGGAAAGTTCATGTAGGTCGTTACCAAACCAAATTAGAAGCTGATAGAGCTTTAAATAAAATTAAAGAAAAATTTTCTGGAGCAATTATAATACCGCTATAGAAAAATATCATAGACTAAAAAAAGCCAAAACAATATGTTTTGGCTTTTTTTATATAATTAAGGCTTTCATTCTCAATTTAAAATATTGATTGACTAAATCTTCCAGTGAAAGATTGTCTTCTTCAAATCTCTTTACATCAGTCATAATCGACATAATAAAAACTTCATCCATTGCTATTAAAAGTCGCACATTAAATACGTTAAATTTCCCTGTACTCATTCCATTATCATAAATCAATTTTAAGGTGTTTAAAATTCGATTTGTAAACTCATGTATTTTTAACCAAATATCTGGAAAGAAAAGTTGTATTTGATTTAAAAACCCTATTGACATTCCTTGAATACCGTCACATATTTTAAACAAAATTTCTTCATAAAGCAGTATGACATCAACATTTTGAGGTAACTCTTCATAAATAGCGTTTTCTAAATCTGAAAGCACCATTAAAATCACCGTTTCATATATTTCTTCTTTCGTTTTAAAGTAAGTATAAATAGTACTTTTACTTTTCTGAATTAAAGAAGCCATTTCGTCTAAAGTTAACTGATTTAGCTTCTTATCCTGTAATTTAAAAAACAAATCTTTTACCCATAATTCTGCTTTTGGTGTTAATTGTTTACGTTCTTTATTTATCGCTTTTCTCCCCATAAAAAGTTAAAACCAACCCTTAATTAATTCGTTTGTTGTTAGCCTTAATACCGCAAGATATGGATTATATTTAGGCTTTATTTCTTTCCCTTTTGCTAGTTGATGAATTTGATAATCGTAAAAACCTGCTTCAGCAAAATCCTTCATTTTTTTAATTTTGAATTTGAAGGTAGCATCTCCTATTTTACTATTCTCATCTTCTAAAAAATTTTTAGGAAAACTCTTATTAGTTAAAAAAGGTCTTGCAAAACCAATCATTTCTAACTCTTTGTTATTTAACACTTCATTACAAAAAGCATGTGAACGGAATCCGCCAGTTACCATTATAGGCAATGCTGTTTCTTTTCGTATTTTTTTTGCAAAATCTAAAAAGTAAGCTTCTCGTTGTTTGGTTGACTCTCTTTCATATCTTTGCGTTAAGAAAATAATATTTTCATACGTCCCTCCTGAAATCTCTAACAAATCAATTTTTAATTTTTCTAGTGTTTTAATTACATAAAGCGCATCTTCTTCATTAAAACCTCCACGCTGAAAATCGGCACTATTTAATTTTACTGAAATAGGATAATTCTCTCCTACTTCTTCACGAACTCTTTGTACAATATTAAACAATAAACGTGCTCTATTATCAATACTTCCTCCATAATCATCTGTTCTTTCATTTGTTTTTGGAGATAAAAACTGACTTAATAAATACCCATGTGCTGCATGTATTTGTACTCCTGTAAAACCTGCTTTTTTTGATAGTTTAGCTGTTGTTACAAAACGATTTTCAACGTCTTTAATTTCATCTGCAGTCATTGCTTTTGGTTTTGCAAATAACATGAGTTTTTTTAACTGAATAGCAGAAGGCGCAATAGGTTTAAAGGTTGAAAAAATAGAAGCCTGCCTACCTGCATGGTTTATTTGTGCCCACAAATGCGTATTGTTTTGAGTTCCTGCTTTTACCATTTCTTCTAATGGTTTAAGTCCGCTTTCATTTTCTAAAACAATGTTAGCTGATGCTTCTTTATAACGACTATCGACCATGATGTTCCCTGTAACTAAAAGTCCGGCTCCATTATTAGACCAAAGATTATATAACTGACTTAATTCTTTTGTTGCTTGTTGTTTTTTATTTGCCAATCGTTCTGTCATTGCTGCTTTTGCAATACGATTTTTTATAGTTAATCCACACGGAAGTGTGTACGGTTCTAAAAGTGCTTTTGTTTTCAAAATATTTTATATAATTAAAAGACTAATTGTCTTATTACTAATTGTTTTCTTTATTAGGTATTTTAGACATTGCTAACTCAGTAATTGCTGTAATGGATAATGATGGATTTACTCCTGGATTTGCAGAAATCATAGACCCATCGCACACATACATATTCTTGTAACCAAAGACTTTATTATCTTTATCTATCACTCCTTTAGTCTTATCTTCTCCCATAACTGCTCCTCCTAAAATATGAGCTGTTGTAGGAGTACCTAATAAGACATCTGCAAAATTTGAATACGGAATTGCTTTTACTTTTTTACCTAAAATTTTGGCTAATTTAGATGCTTCTGGAATAAAACCACTTGGTGCTTCTACCGACTCTTTTACTGTTTTTAATTGGGTTACTTTTCCTAGTTTAAAGCGCAAAGTACTATCTAACGTTTGCATAAATAACAATACGGTTGTTCTGGTACTGTACTTTGTTGTAAAAATTGTTTTTAGTAATTTAATTGGTGCTTTAAAAAGAATTCCGAATACTCCTAAAATTCTTACTATCGCAAGTTTATGCTGAACAGAAGGAATGGTTAACATTTTAAAAAAACTAGAACCTTTACCATAACGAACAGGTTCTAAATGACTGTTCTTATCTATGTGTAATATAGATCCTATTGCAATACCTTTTGTATAATCTTTGGGGTTCTTTTCTGTAGATGTTAACAATAATAAGGATTCATTATTTGTTCTAATATTGCAGCCTATCATTTCTGATAAGTTAGGGAGCGATTTTTTTTCTTTCAATTTTAATAAAAGAGGTACTGTACCCATAACACCTCCTGAAAAAATAATATTCTTTGCTATTACTGTTTTTTTCTTCTGTTTTCCTGTACTACTTTTAAAAAACACTTCATATCCATCTTCTTCATTTGTATCATTAATTGGTAGTACATCAAACACTTCATGTTCTGCAATAATTGTAACTCCTAATTGCTGTGCTAAATACAAATAGTTTTTATCTAATGTGTTTTTTGCATTGTGTCTGCAGCCTGTCATACATGCTCCACAATGAATACATCCTGTTCTTTCTGGTCCTTTTCCATTAAAATAAGGGTCATCTACTGTTTTACCCGACTCTCCAAAATGAACAGCAACTTTTGTAGTATCAAAATCTTTTTCTCTATTTAAATCTACAGACAACTCTTTAATAAGCTCATCTGCGGGTCCAAAATATGGATTCTCTTCCGCACCTAACATATTGTATGCTAAATCATAATGAGGTTGCAGTTCTTTTTCCCAATCTTTTAAACCTACCCAACTACCTGAATTAAAAAAATCTTTTTTAGGAACAGGCAATGTATTCGCATAGGTAAGAGAACCACCACCAACACCTACCCCTGATAAAACTGTAACATGATTTAAATACGTCATTTTAAAAAAACCATGTAATTTTAATCGAGGTTCCCAAAGCCATTTTTTAAGATTCCAATTTGTTTTTGGAAAATCTTTTGCTTTAAACCATTTCCCTTTTTCAATCACTAATACTCTGTATCCTTTTTCTGCTAATCGTAATGCGCTTACAGAACCTCCAAAACCACTTCCTATAATTACATAATCGTATTCCTCTATGTTTTTGTTATCCATAATTATTCTTTTATTTTTAAATCTGATGTTGGTTTACACATACAACTTAATATGTAACCTGCCTCTTTTTCGTTTTCTAACAACACGTTTTGTGTTTCTTCTTTCCAATAAATTTCTCCTTCTTCTAATGTAAGTTTACAAGTACCACATTGCCCTTTATTGCAGGCATACGGAATTGCAATTTTATTTCTTATTGCTCCTTCTAATATAGTTTCTGATTGAAAAACTTTAAAATTTTCATCTCTATAATTTATTATAAACTCTTTTCCTTTTAATTCTTCACTTTCTGTAGCAAAATCTTCAATTACAATATGTTTTTCATCTACCTCTAAGAAGCGTAATGCTTGTTTTGAAGCCTCCATCATTAGCTTTGGCCCGCATAAATAAAAACCACTCTTGTCTGTTAAACCATCTAACATCTTTTCTTGATATTCTTTTGTTAAAATATCATATGTAATTAATAGGCGAAATTGATTTGAATATTGTTTCTCTAATTCTTTTAATCGTTCATGGAACATTACATCTTTAGAAGATTTACAACCATACATTAATACTACGTTATTAATCTTATCTTCTAATATCTTCTCTACAATGGCTAGTATTGGCGTAATTCCACTTCCTCCTGCTATAAAAACATGATTTTCTATAATGGCGTTTTTCTTAAATTGAAACTCGCCGAAAGGACCAGAAACATTTACATGTGTTCCTTTTTTTAAATCATCTATAATAGTATTTGATAACTTCCCTCCTTTCACTCTTTTTATTCCCACCTTTAAATTTCCTTTGTTAGGATTAGAACAAATTGAATAACATCTACTCACTTTTTCTTCATTTACTAACATTGAAATAACCACATATTGTCCTGCTTTATATTTAAAAGAAACATCTTCTAAGTTTTTAAATTGAATTGAGATTGCATTATGTGTTAAGCTTTCTACTTTTTCTACCTCTAAAGAATAATTCCAAGTTGTTCCGTCTATTATATCTGAATACGTATTCTTTTTAGAAAAAAGTTTCTTTTCTCCTTTTTTAAAACCTTCAACTGGTGATTTATGAAGTATTAATTCGTCTTTTATTTTTCGATACCTCTTCTTGTAATTATAAAACGGAACTCTAGGATATAAATGGTGAATTAAATGATAGCTCTGAAAGAAAGACAAAAATTCTAATCCTGGTACAGAAACAATTCTTGTGTTATGGTATTTATCCATATTATTATGCGGATAATGAGGTAACCAATCAAATGTGAATCCAAGTATTGGCGCTGCTATTATAGCTGGTAATAAAAATACAATCAAAAAAGAGTTCCATTGTTCAAAATAAATTATTAAACTGATAATAATTATATTGAAAAGTATAAACAAAAAAGTTGAGCCTCTTGTTTTAAACATTGCTACATTTTTCTTATTCGCTTTTCCAATTGAACTTACATAATAATGCCCTACTAAAGTTAAACAACGAAAAAAAACCTCGAGAGCATTATTTCCTCTAACATACCCGTCTGGGTCTTGTTCAGAATCATTTGTATGTGCATGATGTTGTAAATGTATTACTACAAAAGCTTTATAAGGAAAAAATAGTGCCGCAGAAGCTATCCATCCAATTACCTCTTCTATCCAAAAGAAATTTTTATTACCTCTAGCTATGTTACCATGACTCGCTTCATGAATAATTGTAAAAATACTATATGCTAAAAACGTACCTATACACAATGTTAAAATAACATTTTTAGTATTATAAACATAGTTATTATACAACACGCCATAACCTATACAAATACTTATAAAAAGTAAAATAGTAGGATACGCTATTGGCGTTTTATTCTCCTTGGTTTTTGAAATCATAATTCGAACTATTTAAACAAAAATAGTTCGAATTTGTTTTTACTGCAAATTTAATTTCTGAAAATCAATATTTTACTTTGTAATAAGTGGATTTGTAAGATGTTAAATTCCCTTGCGACTTAGTGTACATCAATTTGACTTGAAAATTATGAAACTAACAAAAACTTTAGGATACTTAGGTATTATTGCCTCGGTATTTGTAGGGCTTGGTGAATATCTTCTACATTATTCTCCTAACATTTTAAATCATTCAGAAAATTATGAGTTTTTTAAATTTGTACCTCTTAATAATCTTACAATAGGTCATTTTTTAGCTGTAATAGGTTTGCCTTTTTACTTTGCAGGATATCTTCATATTTATAGAATGTTACGCAGCGGTAATGAAACTTTTGCTAAAATAGTTTTAGCAATTGGTTTTGTAGCTTTTGCTGTTGGTGGTGTATGGATTGGCTCTAGAGCCTCAATAGGAAACATTGTTCATTTAAAAGATAGTTTAGATACTACTTCTTATCAAAACTTATTAGACCATTACACAAATCACATGGAGGTTTTGGTACAAGCACTTCGAATAATTATTGCTGTATTATCTATCTTCTTTGTTATTTCTATACTTAAAGGTGGTACTTATTATAAAAGGTGGATGGCAATTTTTAACCCAATAACTATTTTAATTGTATTAGTAATTATTGGTAAATTAATTCCTGTTATTGGTAAACATATGCTTCCAATATTAATGAATGTTACTCATTTCATCCTTTTTACAATTTCGCTAACACAATTAAACAAACACATAAAATCAAATTAAAATGCTTAAAAAAACATTGAAAATTATAGGAGGAATCCTATTACTTGCTAT
>CALISK010000394.1 GCA_938041625.1 uncultured Tenacibaculum sp.
TCTTATTGTTATTAATAATAATAAACTTAGAGAGGTTTATGGAAATTTAGGGTTTAAATCTGGTTTCTCTAAAGCAGATGAAGTATTAGCAACTGCTGCAAAAGGAATTGCTGAAGTAATAACACATCACTATAAGCAAAACATAGATTTACATGATGCTAAAACAGTATTAGCTAATAGTGGAACTGCAATAATGGGATCTGCTAATGAATCGGGTGATAATAGAGCTAAAAATGCTATTGTAAAAGCTTTAGACTCTCCATTGTTAAATGATAATAAGATTACGGGAGCTAAGAATGTTTTATTATTAATTGTGTCTGGTACTAATGAAGTTACGTTAGATGAGATAGGGGAAATAAATGATCATATTCAAAATGAAGCAGGTTATGATGCCAATATTATTATGGGTATTGGAGAAGATGAAAGTTTAGAGCAAGGTATTGCTGTAACTATTGTAGCTACAGGTTTTGCGTTAGACCAACAAAGTACTATTAATAATATAGAGACAAAAAAAATAGTTCACACTTTAGAAGATAACCAAAAGGCTACCTATGAGTTTGATACTAAAAAAACAATAAAGCCTAGGCTTGTAGATCAACCTATAATAACTAATAAAAAAGAAAAAATAGTTCATGTTCTTCAAGAAGAAGTAACAGAACCTAAAAATATAATTGTTAAAACAACAGAAGCAATAAAAAATATTGACGTTGTTTTTGAAGATGTTAGTTATAATGATATTTCTGAAGAAGAGTTTGTGATCACCAATATAACGCAAACTAAAGAAGAATATAAAGAAGAGCCTCTACAACAAAATTTGTTGTTCGATTTACCTTTAAATTCTTACGAAGAAATTTCGCCAGTAAAAGAAGATGAATTAATTCGCGCAACGCAAGATATTGGTAACATTGAAGTTAATTATGAAGAAGTAAAACCAGTTGTAGAAAAACGTTTTGTTTTAGAAGATTTTGATATAGAACCTACTATTGGTAAAAGTTCAAAACCTAAAGTTGAGGAAAAAGAAATAGAAGAAGAACTGAAATTTGAAGTTAGAACAAAGCAAAAAGAAGAGTTAGGTACTGAAGATGATTCAGAAGCCTCACCTTTAAGTTTAACGATTTCTGAATTGCAAAAAAGAGCACAAGAGCGAAGAGAAAAAATGAAAGGCTTTAATTATAAGTTTTCAGATAAGGTAAATAAAAACATTGATGAAATAGAAAAGCAGCCAGCTTATAAACGTTTAGGAGTAGATTTAAATGTTAATACTAAAATAAGTGAAGCTGAAACACCTTTAGAGAATAACTCAGACGATTTACCTTTGCGTTCAAATAATACTTTTTTACATGATAATGTAGATTAGTAGGCGAAAAAATAAAGATAAAAAATCCTGAGCAATCAGGATTTTTTTTATTTTTATGATTTGTTGTTTTAAAGCAGTATAAGCCTGTGTTTAGGGTAATGTATGATAAAAAAAACTGAAGATTTAAAAAGTTATGACAACAAAAGAAAGATTAGATTTTTGTACTATTTGTGAAAATAGGAAAGTAAATTTAAAAGAAGGGTTAATTTGTAGTTTATCTAAAGAGAAACCTAATTTTGAAATTAAATGTGATTTTTTTTCAAAAGATAAAAAAGAAGCTGAAAGAAAACTTAAGCAGAAACTTGATGCTGCCGGAAATGCGAAAAGTCAATATGGTTCTTTAGACCCTAAGAAAAATATTAGTTATGGTGTTTTTTTAATGGTTTCGGGATTGTTAATCTTTCTTTTTTCTATTTTATTTGGATCAATAATTTTATTTACGGGAATTTCATTTTTAATAAGAGGTATTTCACAGAAAAAAATCATTAAAGAAAATGAATTATTTGAAGAGAAGTTGCAAAAAAAATAATCTAATATTAGAAGTGAAAAAACATTAGATGAATACTTAAATAAAAAGATAGTATTTTTGTTAATCATCAATTTTTTTCACAAATAAAACCACAAGCTCCTGTGTATATTTAACAGAAGATTGTATTATAAATAATCAACCTAAACAAGGTTATAAAGAATTAAAGAATATGAGCGTTCAACAAGAGGTAATGAATAAGTTAAAAGAAGCAATGAAAGCTAAAGATACTGTTGCTTTAACAGCTTTAAGAGCTTTGAAATCGGCTTTTATGTTAGCTAATACTGAAAGTACTGGAGATATAACTGAAGAAGAAGAAATTAAAATTATTCAGAAACAAGTAAAACAACGTAAAGATAGTGCAGCTGTTTTTATGAAGCAAAATAGAGAAGATTTAGCAGCCCCTGAGGTAGCAGAAGCAAAAATATTAGAACAATTTTTACCAGCAGCTTTAAGTGAAGAAGAAATAGAGAAAGTAGTTTTAGAGGTAATTAAAAATACAAATGCTGAAGGAATGAAGGATATGGGGAAAGTAATGGGAGTAGTATCTAAAAAAATAGGAGGACAAGCAGATGGTAAAACAATTTCTACAATTGTAAAGAAAAATTTAGTGTAAGAAACTAAAGGCCTCGTAGTTCAACTGGATAGAATATCAGATTTCGGCTCTGAGGGTTGGGGGTTCGAGTCCCTTCGAGGTCACAATAAGATTACAATTAAAATCATTGTTTAATATGAAGCATTACTACATTATAAAATTAACGTTTTTTTTAGTTAGTTTTTCTTCAATATTATTAAATGTATTAGAGTCGATCTATGTTTTTGTTTTTAATAAACCTGTATTTGTACATGTTTATATAATGAAGAAGAAATTATCAAGACGTCAAAAGGAGTTTTTAGAGAATAATATTACTTTCTATAAAAAACCTTGATGATAAACATAAACCTTATTATGAACATAGAATAGCAAAATTTATACGTAATTATCAATTTATTGAAAGAGATGGATTTAATTTAACTTTTGAAACAAAAGTTTTAATAGCTTCTTCTTATGTTAAGTTAACTTTTGGAATGAGAAGGTATTTGACTAAAACTTTTGATAAAATAATTGTTTATCCTCAAGTTTACTATTCATTAATAACAAAACAATACCATAAAGGAGAGTTTAATCCTGCATTAAAAGTTATTATTTTTTCTTGGGAAGATTTTTTAATTGGTGATGTAATATTAAACGATAACATAAATTTAGGCATACATGAATTTACACATGCACTTACTTTTCACGGAAGTAAGTCTAAAGATATTAGTGCTAGAATATTCTATCGAAAATTTAAGAACATAATAGAGTTTTTAACTATAGAAAAAAATAAAAAAGAAATTGTTGAGTCTAATTTCTTTAGAAATTATTCACATACAAATGATTTAGAATTTGTTGCTGTAATAATGGAACGTTTTTTTAAATCTCCTTTAGAACTACAGCAACAATTTCCTAAATTATATACTAAAATTGAAATAATGCTTAATTACAAATCGATTTTAAATCAGCAATTGTCTCAGTAGGATTTTCACTTTTAAAAACATAGCTACCAGCAACTAAAACATCAGCACCAGCTTCAATAAGTTTATTTGCGTTTTTGTTAGTTACACCACCATCAATTTCGATTAAAGTAGAAGCATTACTAAACTCAATAAGGTTTTTTAATTGTTGTACTTTTTTGTAAGTATTTTCAATAAAAGATTGCCCTCCAAAACCTGGATTAACACTCATAATACAAACAAGATCTAAATCATTAATAACATCTTCTAATACACTAATTGGAGTATGTGGATTTAAAGCTACACCAGCTTTCATTCCCTTGTCTTTTATGGCTTGTATAGTTCTGTGTAAATGAGTACAAGCTTCATAGTGTACGGTTAAGATATCAGCTCCTAAATCGGCAAAAGTTTTAATATACCTGTCAGGATTAACAATCATTAAATGCACATCAATTACTTTTTGAGCATGGTTAGATATTGCTTTTAAAACTGGCATTCCAAAAGAAATATTAGGCACAAAAACACCATCCATTATATCTATATGAAACCAATCAGCTTTACTATTATTAACCATTTCTACATCACGTTGTAGATTACCAAAATCTGCTGCTAAAATTGAAGGAGCAATAAGTTTATTCATTTTGTTTAAGTTGTGTTTAACCACAAAATTACAACAAAAAAAGAGAATTCTTTCGTGATAAGAATCCTCTTTTAAGTAATAGTAGTATATATCTTTTTATCCTAGATAAGTCATTAATATTTTACTTCTAGAAGTATGTTTTAATCTACGAATTGCTTTTTCTTTAATTTGTCTAACACGTTCACGTGTTAAATCAAAAGTTTCTCCAATTTCTTCTAAAGTCATTGGTTGGTGCTCACCTAAGCCAAAATAAAGTCTAACAACATCTGCCTCACGAGGAGTAAGTGTTTCTAAAGCTCTATTTATTTCAATACGTAAAGATTCATGTAATAAAGTTCTATCTGGATTTGGAGATTCACCAGAATTTAATACATCATATAAATTAGAATCTTCACCTTCAATTAAAGGAGCATCCATAGAAACGTGACGTCCTGAGTTTTTCATAGACTCTTTTACATCACTTACAGTCATGTCTAGCTTCTTAGCAATTTCTTCAGCACTAGGAGGTCTTTCGTTCTCTTGCTCTAAAAAAGCATACATTTTATTAATCTTATTAATAGAACCAATCTTGTTTAAAGGTAAACGAACAATACGAGACTGCTCAGCTAACGCTTGTAATATAGATTGACGAATCCACCATACAGCATAAGAAATGAATTTAAAACCTCTTGTTTCATCAAAACGTTTAGCAGCTTTAATTAAACCTAGGTTTCCTTCATTAATTAAATCAGGAAGCGTTAATCCTTGGTTTTGATATTGCTTAGCAACTGATACTACGAAACGTAAGTTAGCCTTAGTAAGTTTTTCTAAAGCTCTTTGGTCACCCGCTTTTATTCGCTGCGCTAATTCAACTTCTTCATCAGCAGTAATAAGGTCTACTTTACCAATTTCTTGTAAATACTTATCTAATGACGCAGTTTCTCTGTTGGTTACCTGTTTCGTAATTTTAAGTTGTCTCATACACTTTATATTAAATGAATTCTATACAATTACTTATACGGTAGATTTTAAATAAATGTTACAAAATGTGTAGATTTTTTTAAAAAAAGTTTTTTCATGGGTTTATTAATGTTAATTTTATAAAAGTTTTCTATTTAGAAGTGACTTTAGTTTAATTATTGTGTCTCACCTAAATAGAACCAAAATTTTAGTAAGTAAAAAAACTATTGAGAACTAATAACGTTGACAAAATAAGCGATGAAGAGCTCATTCGTAAAATAGTAGAGAAAAATGATACTCATTTGTTCGCTATATTATACGATAGGTATGCAGGTGTTGTGTACAATAAGTGTTATGGTTTTTCTAAAAGCAAAGAAGAAGCTCAAGATTTAACACACGATGTATTTGTGCGTTTGTTTGTTAAATTGAGAAGTTTTAAAGGAAGATCAAAATTTTCCACTTGGTTGTACTCATTCACATATAATTTTTGTGTGAATTATGTACAGCGTAATACTGCTAAGAAAAATGAAAAAATGACCGTAGTTACAGATATAATTAAAGATGAAGATACGGGAATTGAAGAAATTAATGACACTTCTTTATTTGAGTTAAAATCAGATAAATTAGCAAAAGCTTTAGAAATTATTGATCCTTCAGACAAAATGATTCTTTTAATGAAGTATCAAGATGATATGAGTATCAAAGAAATTCAACAATTATTAGAAATTGGAGAAAGTGCAGTTAAAATGCGAGTAAAAAGAGCAAAAGAAAAAGTAGTAAGAGCATATAACGATTTATAATTATTATGGGTAATCCGTTTAAAAAAATATTACATAATGAAGAGCTGCCTCAGGTACTTAAGAAAAAAGTACTGAATGATGTGGCTATGATTAAATTGTCGATAGATATGGCGGATTTATTTGTAGTTAAATA
>CALISK010000395.1 GCA_938041625.1 uncultured Tenacibaculum sp.
CAATCTTTTAAATCCTGCAGATTTTCATAGATTTTATTTTTGAATCTTTTTTTAATGTAAGCCCATATTTGTTCACAGGGATTTAATTCTGGGGTATATGGTGGTATTCTCAAAAGCCTAATGTTTTGAGGTATTTCTATGCCTTTTGTTGAATGAAAACCAGCATTATCTATGACAATTATTTTAAATTCACTTGGCCTATGTTCAGATAATTGCTTTATATATTTATGAAAAATATCTTTATTCACATTTTCTACTTCTAATACTATACTATCTCCATTTATTGGAGAGTAAGCACCGTAGAGATAGGTATTTTTAAACTTATGTTGGAACTTCACTTTGGGAGCAATTGCTTTTGCTGTGATAATTGTACCTGTATGTGTTTTCAAACCAAAACGAGCTTCGTCTTGAAAATATAGATTTACTGAATCATAGGAATCTTTATTTAGACTTGATCTTAATTCTGAAATGACATTAGGTAAGTTTTAAAAAATCAGCCTGAGCTTCTGGATTTTTCTTGATGTGGGATTTTCGTGGCTGTTTAATTTTGGTTCCAAAAACATCAATAATATAATCCCTTAAGGTACTGTAAGGGTAGCTAACTCCATAATTTTCTTTAACCCATTCTACTGCGCTAACGTAGCTCTCAAAACCTTTAAAACTATCATTCAATTTATCAGACAAACCCCTATGAACTTCTATACTTATTTTACGCTTTTTTGCTTTTCTTGGTTTAGAGCCAATTAACATAGCCTCAATTCCTTGTTCTTTATAAACTTTTAACCACAGTTCCATACTACGAACATTGTAACCCAAATGACTCGCTAATTCTGATTGCTTTTTAAAGGTTTTTTCTTGTATATGAAGTAATGACTGTAAGCGTAAAATGTTTTTTGAATTTGACTCTTTTCGAATCATTGAACGAAGTGCTGTTGATGACTCCGAAACTTTAAATGAAAGAGGTTTTCCCATAATCAAATATACGAAATATAATTCCGTAAATAGTATTATATACACCATACGAATGTTCCGAATAATTTCTTTGATGAATACCTTAAAAACTTAGGCTATGCAGAATTAAAAGTATTGCTTGTTATTATTCGTCAAACTTATGGATGGAAAGATAAAAGTACGGGAGGGTACAAACGTTGGGATTGGATATCTCAACGGTTTTTCGTTAGAAAAACAGGACTCTCAGCAAGAGCCGTTTCGACAGCTATTTCTAAGCTAATGTATAAAAGATTGATTCTTGTTAAAAATGAAAAAGATAGATTACTCTTTCATGAAATTGAACGACAACGAGCTTCAAAACTATATTTCTCGTGTACTCTAAAACCAAGAACCAGTGAAGTTACCAGCAGAAAACCTGTGAAAAAAGTTCACACTACAATAATTAAACATACAAATACGTACAGTGAAGATAGTTCACAAGGGTTGAAACACATACAGTTTTCTAAACATAAAAAACCGTAAAACAATCATTTATACACAAACCTTCCACTAAAAATAGAGGCACCGCGAATTTTTTTTGTAGTTTTTACAAAATGAGTTATCTATATTCTAAGTATTGAAAGCCTTAAAATAGTATAAGCGTTGGATAATTCATTAACCCCAATGCTTTTTTATTTTATGATAAACACATCACATCTTCTTAAAAGTTACCGAGAACGTACAGGAGTATCTCTTCAAGATATGGCAACTATAATCGGTATGGACACAGGAAACCTTTCAAAAGTAGAGCATCATAAATTGGATGCTAATACTCTCATTTTATTTTCATACCATCTTATTTTAAAAATTCCGATTGAAAAATTATTCAAGAATTACTATCCAGAGGTTATCAAAAATTGTTTACGAAATGGATTAGCTCTCAAAGAGCAACTTCTTGAACAGATGAAAGCACCACATATTGATAAGCGATTGATGCAGATAGATACCATTGTCGACCGCCTTGTTGAATTAGATAACAACTATGAAAGATAACCCTCTTGTAGTTACCTTATACCCAAATGCGCTGGGTATGGGATATGTTATTAGCGAAACTCCAAAAGAATTGATTAATTATGGAATTGCTAGAATACGTCCATTAACGAAAGATAAATATGTAAAACGACTATTTCGTTTTATAAAAGAATACAAACCCACGCTTATTTTACTTCGAGGATATTCCGATGCTGATAACCGAATCAGTAAAAGAGTGGTTAAAGTAATAGATGCTTTTGAACAAGAAGCAATAAAAATGGATTTACCTGTATATAAATATTCGCGAGAGGCTATTAAAGAAGTTTTTAGTCAATTTGAAGGGAATAGTAAATACAGTATTTCAAAAACGATTACTTCTTGGTATCCAGAACTCAAACGATTTATGCCTGATATTAGGGTCTATCCGAATCCTGAAAATTATCGGATGGGGATTTTTGATGCTTTTGCACTTATGTTAACGCATTATTATATGGAGTAATTTTATCATTGTTTTTAAACAAATAATTAAAAATTAAAGCACCATTTCTATTTTAAAAAAAAGAGGTGTTTTTTTAATGAATTTGTCTTGTTGTACAGCATAAACGAAAGAAGAAAATACATATTCAATTAACTAAGGAAGTCCATTAGTTTTAAACCTGATTAAAGTCAGCAGTATTGAATAATTCAAAAATATCATGCAGCAAAATTTCAAACCCAATAGGTTAAATACAAACTTGTTTTACGCCATAAAATTTTTAGAAGCTAAAGCAAAATGCATTAAGGTATATAGTTTTAACTATTTTCTTCAATCAATAGAGGAAAAGCATATATATCAAGTACTCGAAAAACCAATAGCAGGACATTAGAATTAAAATCCAATCAAATATTACCATTAGTTCAATATTTAAATACACACCGAGCAATACTCCTAGAAAAGATAGATAATTACACAGAAGTCTTGTTTCCTGTCAAAGACGACCGATTTTATACTAGTCATACCATCTGCAAGGAAATTAGGGAATTTAATAACAAACTCACCTATATCAAACAAATTAGAGCTTCTGTGATTACATATTGGTTTTCACATCACAACACACAGATGGCTGGGCATCGTTATATTTCTTCTACAGAACGTTATGTTTAGGAAAACTTGGAATCTTTGCAGGAGGTGATTGAGAGTTTACATCCGATGACTTAAAATTAAACTTTGAATATTAGATAAATGATTTTTTTCATAAAAAAAACTTGTTGTATTAAAAAAAAAGTTATTTTTATAATATCTTATTAGATAAGTTAAATGAAATGTTTTACTTATTCCGAGAACAACTTTTGTAGGAAGATTAAAAGTTGTTCAGTGTTTTGGAAACATGACGGAAAAATTAAGGTTTCTTCCTTTTTTCAAAAATATTCTTTACCACTGAATTTTTATAAACAGTGTGGTGATTGTTTAGCTCTTCGAGTCTGAATATTAATTTTATTTTATGATATAACAAAATTATAGTTACCTAGATCTAGGAGGCTGTATTTTTTGTTTCTAATTTTTAGAGAAAGTTTTAGCTATAATAAGCTATAACTCTTTTTTGAATAATTTCTCTGTATCCTAAATACAGTTGTAACTAATTATAAAATGAACACTAGATATAAAGATTTAATACAACAAACATTCGATTTTCCTCAGGAGGAGTTTCGTGTAGAAAAAAACAATTTGTTTTTTCATGATATTGATATGATGGTACTTGTAAAACAATATGGAGCACCATTAAAATTCACATACCTACCAAAAATATCTGAGAATATAAAAAGAGCTAAATATTGGTTTAATAAAGCAATAGAGAAACATAATTATAAAGGAACTTATAATTATAGCTATTGCACTAAAAGTTCTCATTTTAAGTATGTGTTAAAAGAAGCTCTAAAAAACAATATTCATATAGAAACTTCTTCCGCTTTTGATATTGATATTATAAAATCACTAAAACAAGAAGGTAAATTGAGTAATGACACTTTTATATTATGTAACGGTTTTAAGCGTGACCAATACATAGCTAATATTGTTAACTTAATTGATACAGGACATGCAAATTGTATTCCTATTATAGACAATTATGAAGAACTAAACTTAATTTTAGACGAAACGAAAAGCAAATTTAAAGTAGGCATTCGTATTGCTTCAGAAGAAGAACCAAAATTTGAATTTTATACCAGTCGTTTAGGTATTGGTTATAAAAATATTGTTTCTTTTTATGAACGAGAAATAGCAAAAAACACTCAGGTAGAATTAAAAATGTTACATTTTTTTATTAATACTGGTATAAAAGACAATGCATATTACTGGAATGAATTGTTAAAATGTTTAAATGTATATATAGAATTAAAAAAAACATGTCCAACTCTAGATAGCTTAAATATAGGGGGCGGGTTTCCTATTAAAAATTCATTAGCCTTCGATTATGATTATGAATACATAGTTGATGAAATTATTAATCAAATAAATGTAGCATGTAAAGAAGCTGAAGTATCTGTTCCTAATATTTTTACTGAATTTGGAAGTTTCACAGTAGGAGAAGCTGGCGGTGCAGTGTATGAAGTTTTATACCAAAAGAAACAAAATGATCGTGAAAAATGGAATATGATTAATTCATCTTTTATAACCACATTACCAGATGCATGGGCAATTAATAAACGCTTTATTATGCTTCCCTTAAATAAATGGAACGACAAATATGAACGTGTTTTATTAGGTGGTTTAACATGTGATAGTGACGATTATTATAATTCTGAACAACATGTAAACGGAATTTATTTACCCGTTTATGAAAAAGAAAAACCACTATATGTCGGTTTTTTTAACACAGGAGCTTATCAGGAAACTATTGGAGGTTTTGGTGGATTACAGCATTGCTTGATTCCTAATCCTAAACATATTCTAATTGAAAAAAATGAAAACGGAGATTTAACTACTAAATTATTTAAAGAACAACAAAAAAGTGAAGAACTACTATCAATTTTAGGATACTAGTTTTAAAAATTAAGATAATGGATAAAAGAAATTATGCAGGTATTCCTGATAAATACGGGAAATTAGAAAACGCAAATATTGTATTAATTCCTGTTCCTTATGATGGAACAAGTACATGGCAAAAAGGAGCTGATAAAGGACCAAAAGCATTCTTAGAAGCTTCAGAAAACATGGAGTTATATGATATAGAAACCAATAGTGAAGTATATAAAGAAGGAATTTATTTAGCAGATGCTATTACTGAAAATAGATCACCAGGAGCTATGGTAGAGGAAGTACATTCAATTACTAAAAAATATATTAATAAAAATAAATTTGTAACACTTTTTGGTGGAGAGCATTCAATATCTATTGGTACTATTCGAGCTTTTAATGAATGTTTTAACAATTTAACAGTATTACATATAGATGCACACGCTGATTTACGTAAAGAATATGAAGGCAGTAATTGTAATCATGCGTGTGCTTTATATGAAGCAAATCAAACTACTAATTTAGTTCAGGTAGGTATCCGTAGTATGGATGTTTCTGAAAGATCGTCAATGAATCTTGATAAAGTTTTCTTTGCTCATGATATGGCAATAAATGAATATTGGATGGACGATGTTTTAGATCAATTAACAGGTAATGTATTTATTACTTTTGATTTAGATGCTTTAGATCCCTCGTTATTACCCTCAACTGGAACCCCCGAACCAGGAGGTCTTTTATATTATGAAACTTTAGAGTTTTTAAGGAAAGTATTTGCTGAAAGAAATGTAGTAGGTTTTGATATTGTGGAACTTTGTCCTAATTCAAATGAAAAATCTTCAGATTTCCTTGCTGCAAAATTATATTACAAAATGCTTAGTTATAAATTTTCTTCTAAAATGGAGGATGAAGAAGATTATACTGATGATAAAAATTCTCCTTTTCATCAATTATCAAAATTTAAAGATAAAGAAGAAGAAGATTATTAAAAATGAACTCTATTGTTAAAGCATATCATTTAGAAAGTCAATTAGAATTAAACAAAACACGAAAATGGTTTGAAAAATATGAATTATTAAAAAGAGAGCACACCTTTTTATTATATAGAATTAATGATGATTCTTATGTATATATTAAGGATTATGGAAGTATTGTTTTTTTTAATTGTAAAGAAGGTTTTGTTTATTTACTTATCCAATATTTATTAGGACAAGAAACGAAAATTAACAAATTACCTTCTGAAGAGTTTCAAATTAAACTAAATAATTTTATTAAAGTTGATTTTGGCAACATTGAGGTTAAAGAGATTAATTATGATGTTGTACATGTAATCATGTTGAATTTAGCACAATCGGTTGCATTAATGAACTATGTAAATAAAACTTCCGAATTACACAATAAAACACTGGTGTATTCTAAGCAATTAGAGAGAAAAGGGAATTTTAAGCTTTCTAAAATTCAAATGCGAAAATTTATTGGAAAGACAATGAATCTTAAAAATAGTATTGCTGAAGATCTTTTTGTTTTTGACTCACCTGATGTTGCTTGGAATAGTAAAGATTTATCTGATTTAGATTATAAATTAAAAAATGAGCTAGATATTATCAAACGACATCAAGGCATTCAAAACAGTTTAAATGTAATTAAAGAAAATTTAGATTTATTTAAAGACATATTGCAACATAAATATAGTAGCCTATTAGAATGGATTATTATCATTTTAATCCTATTTGAAGTAATTCAAGTTATAGTAGAAAAAATAATATAAATGATAAAATATAAAAGAACTTTAAAGAGTTTAAGTAATGATAAACACTAACAACCACCCGATTTCTGAATTCATAGAAAACTATTTTTTACACTTTAATGCTGCAGCATTAGTAGATGCAGCAAAAGGATATGAAGCGCAATTAGAACAAGGTTCTAAAATGTTAGTTTCATTAGCAGGAGCTATGAGTACTGCTGAATTAGGAAAAATTTTCTCGGAAATGATTCGCCAAGATAAGGTGCATATTATTTCATGTACTGGCGCTAATTTAGAAGAGGATATCATGAATTTGGTAGCTCATTCACATTATAAAAGAATTCCTAATTATAGAGATTTGACACCTCAAGATGAATGGGATTTATTATTAAAAGGTTTAAATCGTGTAACAGATACTTGTATTCCTGAAGAAGAAGCTTTTAGAAGACTACAAAAACATATTTTTAAAATATGGAAAGAGGCTGAAGAAGAAGGTGAACGTTATTTTCCGCATGAATTTATGTATAAATTGTTACTCTCTGGAGTATTAGAAGAGTATTATGAAATAGACACTAAAGATTCATGGATGTTTGCTGCTGCTGAAAATAATTTACCAATGGTAGTCCCAGGATGGGAAGATTCTACAATGGGAAACATTTTTGCTTCTTATGTATTGAAAGGGCAATTAAAAGCTTCTACAATGAAATCTGGAATAGAATATATGACTTTTTTAGCTGATTGGTATACAGATAATTCTGAAAATGGAATTGGTTTTTTTCAAATTGGAGGAGGAATAGCTGGTGATTTCCCAATTTGTGTAGTCCCAATGTTATATCAAGATATGGAAAGAGAAAATACTCCATTTTGGAGCTATTTCTGTCAGATATCCGATTCAACAACAAGTTATGGTTCTTATTCTGGAGCAGTACCTAATGAAAAAATAACATGGGGTAAATTAGATATTGAGACCCCCAGTTTCATAATTGAGAGTGATGCAACCATAGTTGCTCCTTTAGTTTTTGCGTATTTATTAAAAATGTAAACTTCAAAAAACATGAAAAGAATAATTGTTGATTATGCAAAATTAACTACTAATATTTTAGATTTATTGGTAGAGAAATATCCTGAAGGATATGATTCTGAAGATATTTTTTCTTTTAAAAACAATAAAGGAGAATCAATAAAAGCAGTTGAAGTACGAACAGTAGATACTATTTATTTAGTGAAAATCAGTTTGAAATTAGAACAAAAAATGGAAGATTATATTGAAGATGAAGATAGTTTGGATGATTTTAATGATCTAAATATTAAAGAAGATTATAATTAAAATTTATTTTTAAAAAATATGAAGGCAATATTTCACATATCACTTCCTTGTAAAAACATAGAAGCAACTAAAAAATTTTATACAGAAGAATTAGGTTTTTCTATAGGACGAAGCACTAGTAATTGGTTAGATGTAAATTTATTTGAGAATCAACTAACTTTTGTTTTAGCAGATAGTTTTGATTTCAAATATCTCTATTACTCTCTAGAAAAAGAAGCTATTCCATCATTTCATTTTGGAGTGGTTTTAGAAAATGAAGAATGGGATAATATGTATAATCGAATTAATCCTTGGTCAACAGATGATATTGTTAAAAGAACATTTTTTGAAGATAAACAAGGAGAACAGAGTTCTTTTTTTGTTAAAGACCCTAATGATTATTTCATAGAGTTTAAAACCTTTAAGAAATACAACGAAATTTTCATGTAAGAATCTATGTATTATAATGCTTATCAAACAGTATCTATAATAGGCGTATATCTAGGATATAAAAACGGTTATTTTATTTTTGAATTACAGAATGGAGATATCATTGATTTTGATCAAATTAACATGAAAATTCTTGATGAATTTGATTTAAACACTAATCAATACAAAAACACTACATTTAAAATTGAGTATAAAGAAATTTTTGATGATTTAGATGATGAGGAGATAATGATTTTTAAATTAGAAAATATAGATTTTATATAAACAAAACTCCCTTTCATAATATTGAAAGGGAGTTTTTATTTTAAATTATTTTTAAAACTGCTTTATAAGTTTCTAAATCAAAATCTCCATTAAAAATTTTAATAGTCTTATTAATAATAGATTTTGCATTTTCTTCATTAAAACCTATTCCAATTGCGTATTTCATTATTAACTTATTCTCTTGCTCATCAATACTATGATCTGAATAAATAATCTTAAAAAAATCTAATAATATTTCTAAACGTTTATCAGAACTATACTGAGATTGAATAGGATATTTACTCGTATCTTTAAATATTTCTTTATACTCTATATCGGTTATATCTAATTTTTTAGCAAATTGATTAATTAAATTAATTTCATTTTCATTGAAATCTCCATCAGCTCTTGCTAAACTAACTAACGCAGAAAAATGAGCTACATTATTTCTGTGTTCACTTGACTCAAATAAATCTACAAAACTCATTATATTTCTTCTTTTTTTATTGATTTTAAAATAGGAACATCTATTTCTTCTTTATCATCATAAACATACTCTACAGTTATCTCAAACTTTTTCCCTACATATTTATCATCATTAAGATCATACTTTTTAAGTAATTCTTTAGAAATTTTTTCAAAAATAAACTCTACTTCATCTTCTAGTAATTCATCATAATAAGTAAAGCTATAACCTATGTCATTATAACCTTCATAAGTAGTTATAAGAGTTTCCAATTCTAAATTAGAGTTTTTTTTATTTACAGCACTCATAAAGAAGGTTAATATAAAAATTGATTTTAAAACTAATATTTTCATTTTCTTTAAAAATTTAAATTATAATAATTATAAATTGTCTTGGATTTTAACCACAACAAGTCCAAGAAACTTTTAGCATAAATTAAAGTTTTAATTATGCTCGTGGTTTTAAAGAAAAATAATATTACATAGGCTTCTGTTTTAGTTTATAAAAACAATTGACAAATATTAAAACTTAATCTTTACTTAAATAAGTATTGAAAACTAATTATATTCCTTCTCTAATTATAAGTTTTAAAATAGGAATTTCAACTTCTTCTTTTTCGTTATAAATATATTCTAAAGTTACTTTAAACTTTTCTCCAATATATTCATCATTTTTAAGGTTGTACTTTTTAAGTATCTCTTTAGAAACTGTTTTAAAAATGATTTCTGCTTCACTTTCTAATGATTTATCAAAATAGGAGAAATTGTAGCCTGTATCATCAAAACCTGTATCATTATATCCTTCATAAATAGCTATAAAAGTTTCCATTTCACCATTAACTATTTTTTTTTTCTCAGAAAAACCTGTAAAAAGAGTTAAAATAAGTATTATCTTTAAAATCAGTGTTTTCATTTTCTTTAAAATTTAAATTATAATAATTGTAAATTATCTTGGAGTTTAGCCACAACAAGTCCAAGAAACTTTTAGCATGAATTAAAGTTTTAATTATGCTCGTGGCTTTAAAGAAAATGATATTACATAGGCATTTATTTTTTAATATTGAAATATGATTAACATACTTACAACAAATTAAATATACTAAAAATTAATATAAAAAACAATTAAAAATATTATTTAAGACCACTTAGAATATATTCATATATGTTATTATTCTTACCTAGTTTAGGGTCGTTAAAACTATGTGTTGTATATATTGGTTTTTGAACCATTTCTCTTTGCATCATTTCATTAATTGTATGATAAAAATCTAATGAAGTCTTACCTATTAATAAAGGTTTTAAATCATTGTCATTTTTCCAAAAGCGTAAAATCTTAACAAAACCACTTAAGTATAAATAATCTTTTGTGAATCCTCCTCCTCTAAATATTCTTGTGACTAAGCTAAAAGCTTCATCTCTATCCAAACCATGATCATTTATAAGAAAATTAAAACATTCAATAAAACTAGCTCCATTACACATCATGTCTACAATAATTACACGATATGCCAATTTTTTAAGTCGTTTCATTGAAATATTTCCACTAAGATATTCGGCTAATATTGCTAATCCTTCTTGAGTCATCGTATTTACTGGAAGTCCTAGATTAAATAAATTTAGCTTCTGTGAATTAGAATTCATTGTAGTCACCATATGTACGCCTATTTCATGCTCAACAAGTGCATTTATCTGATTTCTAGTAAATTTAGCATCTGGTCTAAATAAAATTGTCTTTTTAGCATTTAAAACCATTACTTGAGATATGACTCGATTACTTTTTTCTATTCGACTTTTAAAACCGTAACTTTCAAGCCCGTTTTTAAATGAAATCATGGCTTCTTCAATACCTAAACTAGGAGACCTCTTTGGTTCTCCTGCAACTTCAGGTAAATGTAAAAAATAATGTGCATTTTGGATATCCTTTTTTGAAGGTCTACCAAAATAGCGTAATGAATTATATAAAAATTTAGGGGTATCTAATTCAGATAACATATCTATCTTATCAAAATAACTATTGATAACAGACTCATATAAATGACGAATAGAAACATCTGAAATATCTTGCACTCTAAGGTTACTTAGTTTTTGTTTTAATTCAAATGGATTAATTTTAATCGGATTATATTTGAAGTTAGGAGCTTCTGTATATTTACTTTTAAAAAAACGCTTTTTCTCATATATATTATTAATTGGATTAACTGAACCTAACAATTCAAACCCTTTAAGTAATCTAAACAATTCTTTATCTACCTTAAGAATAGAAGTTTCCATTGTTTTATCTAAAAGTTTCGATTTTACTTGATGTTCCCAGTTTGAATGTTTTTGATTAAAAAAATTAGCGCTGTTTAATATGGCTTTTTTAAAACTCTTTTGAAGGCTCTTAATTATATTTGGATAATCATCACCAGTTAATTCATTACAATAAATCTTCTTAATTTCTGTGGCTAAAACTAAAGTGTTTTTAAAGTTCTTAGTAATATATTCAAGATTATAACCACGTCCATAAAAAACATCATTAATCTCACTATTATTTTCAATATCCTGTAATTCAATCTTGCCTAATTCTTGTCTCCAATGCTCTACAACATTACCAAAACGTTCCATGTCAATTTTCTCTGTACCAATATTAAAAAGAGGTACTTTTCTATCCCAACGCTGAAAATTATAAGAATGAATATCATAAACTACACAACCTCCAAAAAGAGTTTCTAGTTTTTGAATTAAAGCATTGGTAACTTTGTAATAATTAGTATGCTTTTCAATACTCTTTTGTCTCTCTTTAGGCGTTAATTTCTTCTTCCAAACTTTTTTTTCCCATGCTGTATCAAAAATACAATTCTCAGGGTTTCTATTTAAGTCATATTCAAAACGAGAATCGTTACCTATTAATGTAATAGGCATTGAAGAAATAAAATCTCCAGTAAAAGGATCTTCTTCATACCATCTACTATACTCATCATGATTTATTTTTTCTTTTAATTCAGAGCGCAAGTTACTACCATCATGAATGGCAGTACAGCAATAAGGTAAGTAACGATTTATTTTAATGGAAAAAGAACCATCAGAAGCAACCGCTTCAAAATGTTTTCCAGCATTTATTAATGCTATAATCTCTTTAATTTCCAATCGCTTCATTTGATACTAATTTTATAAGTTCTGATTTATTTTTTCTATCACTTATTTCTTCAACTACACGTTCTAAATAATCGACAATTTTTTTCTGGATTTTTGTGTTATTTAATTTATTAATATCGGTAATAGTTCCAGGACTCATTACATTAACTTCTATTAATTTCCCACCAATTAAATCAAGTCCAGCATAGTATATTCCGTCTCGAACTAATTTTTCACCAACTTTTTTACATAAAATTTTATCTTCTTTGGTCAATTTATATTTTTCAACAGTACCCCCTGCAGAAATATTCGAACGAGCATCTCCTTTTGCGGGTCTTCTTCTCAAAGCTCCAATAGGTTGTCCATTTAGCATTAATACACGTATATCTCCATCTTCAGCTCCTTCAACATATTCTTGTAGAATTACATAACTAGATTTGTCTTTATTTCCATTGATATAAAAATCAAGTAGCGATTTAATATTATGCATGGCAGATTTTTCAATGATAATAACTCCGCTTCCTCCATAACCATCTAATGGTTTTAGAATCATTTTATCATTTTCAGACTCTTCAATTATTCTTAATAAATAATCTATGTTCTTAGATACATGAGTAGCAGGAATTAATTCTCGCTTAGGGTCATAATACGCAGCAGTATAAATTTTATTATTAGTTTCTCTTAAACCATCAACAGCGTTTAGTATAAAAACATCATCTTTAATAGAATCTAAAAAATTCAACACCAATGGGTCCATAGGTGGGTTATCTCTCATAAATATAACATCAAATTCTTCCAAAGGTCTCATTTCATCATTAAATGTAACTGATTTGTAAAATGAAGGGATGCTATTTGAAAACTTATCTTGATTAATAATAGTTCTACACAAACTCAATGTAATACTATCACGTATTGTTAAGTTATTAGGGTATGTTATTGCAACTTCATGACCACGTATGGCTAATTCATGAATCATTCTAAGTGTAGAATCTTGCTTAGGGTTTAATTGTTCCCAGGGGTACATTATAAAACAAATTTTCATGTGTCAATTGTTTAGAGTATATAACAGTCTATACTAAACAAATGTATTCTTTTTCTTAATAAAAAGAATAAAAAAATAAATGTAAATAAGGTTTACAAAGAGGATAATAATAACTTTTTAGAAGTGTCTTAAATACATTTTAGGATTATTTAAAAAAGATTTTGTGATTGAGTAAAG
>CALISK010000396.1 GCA_938041625.1 uncultured Tenacibaculum sp.
TTTATATACTAAAGACAATTACTATTTATAGGATGTTACAGCTTAATTAAAGAATGGTTAAATTACTTTTGCTTAAATATTTAAAAGTTATTTCACTCATAAACAGGGATTTTAAAATATGAAACTATGATACTCTAGAAAAACACTAAAGATTTAAAGGCAATACTTTATAAATAGATGTTTCATAACTTGTAATTTCTTTAGCTATTTTTTTTAGTTCATAAACGTCATTATCATTACTACTCCAATCTATTCTTCCTTTAATAAAATCTCCATAATATAAATTCCAATTTTCATAATTTTCCTGAACCAAGGACAATACTTCTAAAGCAATTTCTTTTACCTCTTCTTTAGTAAGAAATTGAGTAGTATATCCATAATTCTAATATAATTCCAAGCTTTCTAATTACTTTCTTTTGTTTTTAGAGTATTTATCTTAGTCAATAAATCTTCTCTATTAAATATATTCCATCTTTCTTGGAAAATTTTTGATATTTCATTTTTTTAAATAAAATACCAGCTTATAAAATCAATGAATATAAACTGGTATAAAACTATGTAACAAACTAACTTAAAGTATAATCTTTAGGAAATCTATCTAATTAAAAAACATATAATCATTAAAAATAGATTTCCTTTAAGAACATCAAATGTATTATGGATTTAAAGGCAAAATTTTATAAATAGAATTTTCGTAAGTTGTTATTTCTTTTGAAATTTTCTCAAATGACGTTCCTTGATCATCTTCAGGGTTCCAATCTATTCTTCCCTTATTAAAATCCTCATAATAAACCTTCCATGTCTTAAACTTCTGTTGTGCTAAAGGTAAAATTTCTTGTACAATTTTCTTTACTTCTTCTTTAGTTAAAAAACCAGCAGCATATCCCATAGATGCATTATTTATAATTCTTGCATAATCCCATGCCTTATATTTATGCTCTCTTGTTTTTAAATCATTTAAACTTTCTAATAATTCTTTCTTATTAGAAATGTCCCACATTGATTTAAATATATTCTTGGTATTATTTCCTTTATCTATATCAAAAGCAAATTCAAAAATTTGTTTATACCCACTTATTAATTGAGCATCTGTTTTATAGTCTGCATCTTTCATCATACGAGTGACTGCATCAGTACCTCCATATCCGTTTAAAAAGTAAATTCCACCAAGCATAAAACTACTTAATTCTTTATCCTCTATTTTCGTTTCTTTTTTCTCTCCACACGATTGTAGTATTATTACAGATAAATAAATCATTATCAATAGTGTAATATTTTTTAATGCTAAATTTTTCATTTTTATTGTTTTTTACTTTCTTTAAAAAAAAGAAGAATAGTTTTAATGAAAAACCATTCTCTTTTTTAAACTTAATTAAAGATTAAGCTAGTTTTAATTTATTTTTAAACTCTGTAGCTAAGTATTCACGTACTTTAGCATCTAAAAGATTCTCAACAGACACCCCTCCCATTGCACTAAAATTATTTCCTTTAAAGTGAACATTATTTGTTGGTTCAATATCTAAAAATTCTCTTACAAAATAATTTTTACTTCTATCATCTTTTGTTGGAATTCTACTTTTCTCATGAACATTAAAACGAGGATACCCACTTAAAGCAGCTGCAGGACTTGAAAGACTAGCATTAAAATTTAACTCTTCATCTTTATATTTAAATGTAAATGAGTTATCTGAAGATACCTTATCTTTAATTAGACTGCAATCAAAAACCTCATTTGAAAAACATGTTTCTCCATCAAAACCAGCATAATACAAGTTTTTTTCTGTCACAAATAAATAGTATAAAGACATATCCACTTTCTCTGTAAGAGTGATTGCGCTTTTTAATCCAGATAAAACTTTAGATTTTGTAGATTTTTTAGGGCTATTAGTTGACACAATACCTATTACTTTTTCCCCTTCTTCAATATTTTTAGATATTAATCCAAATTTATTAGAGTTTGTAAGGTAGTCTTTTATCAAATCCTCTTTTTTATCAACCCATTCTTTTTGAGAATTTTCACTATTCTCTAGAGCTTTTTGTTTTAGTTTAGGTAAATAAAATTTCATATAAACAAAACAACCTCCCAACATAAGGCCTAACATAATTACTGTAAACATATTTTATAATTTTAAAATTAACGATATTCTTTTTTAATATTACCATTTTTATCGACATCAAATGTCTGATTAGGCATTGTTTTTTTATATAACCAATTAAAGAATAAATAAAAAACAATACCTGCACTTATGAAATAGATTCCATAAGTTTTATAATCAGAAAAGATAATTAAAAGTGTTCCTGCTGGAATTAGACTTAATGATCCATCCTTTAATCTATATCCTATTCTATTTAGCATTTTTTATAATTAAAATTCATTTTAGTTCCATAGAAATATTAATTATCAACTCTAATTTTATTAAAAAGTTTTTCTATTTCATTAAAAGCTTTGTTTTGAGAGTTTTTTAAAGCGATTTTTTTAATTTTTTCTACAATAATTTCGATAATGCTTTGTCTGTATTTTGGGTTTTCTCCAAGATAAACATTCAAAAAAACATTAGGAATAACATGGTTAATAGCTAATGTTCTTTCATCTTTAAAGTAAACCCTCAATCCATGCATTGCATTTTTTTTTATAAAAACACATTTTCCTGTTTCTGGCTAAATACCTTCTTTTCTTTCTAAAACATCATCTTTTATTCTTATCTTATAATTAGTTTCTTTACTTAAGTAACTTTCTAAGTTTTTTAACGAATTGAATTCAGCTTTAATTGTAATTAATTTTCTCATTTTTTAAGCTTTTCTTCTAGAATTATGCTTCCGCATATTTAACAATGTTTTTCCTGAAGAAATAATCCCTACAACGATTAAAATATACATTCCGTATTGAGAGATAAACTTACCACTATTGGTTTTTGCTATAGCTGGATTCTCTTTCTCATAATATATTGTAATCGTATCTCCTACAGATTTCATACTACCTAAAATAGGTATTCTAAACAATTCTATATAAGTTGTAATTTCTTTTCTCTCTTTTGTTTCAAACTCAACTGTTGCTATTTCTTTAACATTCCTTCCAGATCGTTTTCTCTCTATTTCTTTTATAACACCTTCTCCCTTTTGCCACTTTTTACTTTTCTGTGCTAAAATATTTAAAGGAAGTAACATTATAAGAAACAGCATACAAATTGAATTCCCCATACTCTTATTTATAATTTATTCACTCTAATTTTATTAAAAAGTTCTTCCATTTCATTAAAGGCTTTGTTTTGTGGTCCTTTTAATGCTAATTCTTTAACTTTTCCAAAAACTATTTCATCTAACCCTCTTCTAGATTTTTGACTTTTTCCAAAAAAAGCATTTAAAATCTTATTAGGAATAACATAACTAATAGAGACAGTATTTTCATCTTTAAAAAAAACTTTTAAACCATGCATTCCACTTTTTTTAATTAGCACACATTTAGACATATTTCCTGTTTCAAAATCAGTTCTTACTTCCCAAGCATCATATTCTATACTAGACTCATAGTTAGCTTCTTTATTTAAATAAGTATTCAAGCTTTCTAATGAATTAAATTCGCTTCTAAGTGTGATTAGCTTTCTCATTTTTAAATTTTTATGCCTTTGTTAGTTTTGATTTTTTTGGCAAAAATAGCCAGTTAAACAGATAATGAGATCACCAATTTATATTTGTAGTTTTCGAATTTATATTCGTTTTCAAAAAAAATGGGCTACTTAAAATTATATTTTTTGTGAACATTTATGTCTTTTACTCCAAGAAACCATGATTTTGTTGACCTTTTTGAATAAAAAAGTTCTTTACACTCATTTATAATAGATTCCATTTCGAATCCCTGAATTGTTCTACCCAATAAAAACGAAATGGTATATTCTTTCCAATTATCCCCTATGTTTGAAGCTTTTTCTGTTCCTTCGATAGTAAAATTCCACATTTCATATGAAGAAATATAACCAGACCAATAACACCATTTGGCCAATACTATAAAACGACATATATCCCAAGCATATGAAGATTTTACAGCTAACACTTCAGAAAATTGAATTTTTAATTTATTTGCTATTGTTTCTTTAATTTTATTTATTTCTGGGGTAGATTTCTTTAAGAGGATATCTATTTCTAAACTATTTTCTAAATTTAAAAGTTTTTCTAACCTTTCCAATGCACTTTTATGATCATGAACTCCCCAATAAGTATTGAGTTGTTTTTTATGATCTTCTTTTTTTCCTTTTAATTTTATCTCTAAAATAGGTTCATTATTATAATAAGATAACATAGCTCCAAAAGCTAAGTTTCTTTTTTGTTGGTTAGACAAAGACATAAGTAAGTATTATTAATTTTCGTTTTAGATTATATCTATTACAATCTTTTTTTTCGTAAAATTAAAATAGTTACATCAACAAAAGAAGCCCTAATTTATATTCGTAGATTTCGATTTCATATTCGTTTTTCTAATTAAAAAACAAATTACAACAAGTAATTAAATTGATGTTTTCACATAAAAAACAATTTACCTATTATTAATAAATAGGTAAATTAGCTTAAGTATATTTTCTATAATTATTAAAATAATTATTCTTTACGATTATTCCCCTTCCAATAATCGTAATAGAAATTCTTCTCTTTTTCGAATAGAAACTGGAATTACATTTTTATCTTTTAAAACAATAATTCCACTTTTATCATACTTATCTATAAAATTTAAATTTACCACACAAGATTGATGAGTTCTTACAAATCTATCTTCTGGTAATTTATCTATAAAAAACTTTAATGGTTTAGAGACAATAATATTCTTACTGTTTTCTATGTAAAAAGTAGTGTATCCTTTATCAGATTTACAGTATTTAAGCTCGTCTAATTTTATAACCTGGTAACTATCCTGTAATGAAACTACCAATCTATTAGGGTTTAATTGTTCTTTTGTAAACGCAATTTTTTGCTTTTGCTCTTTAATATTTGTCTCAATTACTTTATCTATTGCAATTTCCAATTCACCTATATCTACTGGTTTTAAAATATAATCTACTGCTCCCATTTTTAATGCTTGCAAAGCATATTCACCATATGCTGTAATAAAAACAACTTTATATTCTAGGTTATTCGTCTGTGACAAAAAATCAAAAGCATTACCATCTGGTAAATTAATATCTAAAAAAACTAAATTTGGAGTACATGCTTTAGCAACAACTACAGCCTCTTTAACACTTCCACATTCTCCAACAATATTAATCCCTTTATCTATCATTTCAATAAGAGACTTAAGTCCTTCTCTTATATATGGTTTATCTTCTACAATTATAGCTTTCATAGTTTTTAAAGTATTCTATATGGCATTACCAATGTAACAATTGTTCCTTTTTCTCCTTTAAATTTTCTGTCCTCCACAATAATTTCTGTTTTCATTTTAAACTGTTTTCCTAAAATTTTTAATCGTTCTGCTGTAATTTTTGTTGATAATGATTTCTTTCCACTATTCATATTTTTTTCATTCCCTTTTAGTCCTTCATCTACTCCAATACCATTATCAATAATTGAACACTTTAATTTTTTATCAATCACATCAATTACCACTTCAATTTTTCGACTTTTATCAGATTCTTCAAATGCATATTCTATCGCATTTTCTACAAAAGGTTGTAAAATCATAGGTGGTATTAAAACTTGAGTAATATCTATATTTTTCTTGATTATACTACTGTAGTCAGAATGATAATCTAAATTAATATTTTGTACTGCTATATAACTTTCAATCGCTTTTAATTCTTTTGCTAACACCACAGTTTTATATCTCGAATTTTCTAAAATTATTCGTAATAAACTTGAGAACTTCGAAAGATAAACAATTGCTTTTTTATACTCTTTCTTTAAAATGATTCCTTGTAAAACAGAAAGAGAATTAAACATAAAATGTGGTGTCATTTGTGAACGTAGAAGCTTTTGTTCTATCAAAATATTTTCATTAATTGATTTTACATTTCTAATTTTTAAGGAAAATATCCTATACCCTAAAAACATAGAAATTAATAAAAAAACAATAGTTCCTATTAAAAAATTTTGCTGTATTACAGTCAATTCTGTAGAAGTTAACTTTACTCGTTTAATTAATTTAAGTTCTCTATAATCTGCAAATTCTAGTTCTCTTTTATATTTATAATCGTATTCTAACTCTATAATCTTGCGTATGTTTTTTTTATTAAAAATACTATCATTTAATTTTTTAAATTCTTTATGTGTCTCATATGCTTCTTCATATTTTTCTATTTTAGAATAAAGTTCAGATAGTATTTTATACGAATCCTTTTGTTCTTCTATTGCATTTAACTTTTCTGCAATTCTTTTACTTTTTAAAGCATTATATAAAGATTTTAAATACTTTTTTTGTTTTTTATAAACAATAGCAATCCCTAAATAAGGTTGAAAAAGACCTATTTCATAACCTGATTCTTCACTAATATTTAAAGCTTTCTTATAATTATTTAAAGCTTTTTCGTACTTTTTAAATTCAATTTGAATACTAGCTATATTACATAAACTAGCTACTAAACCTTGTTTATTATTTATTTCTTGATTAATTTTTATTGCCTCTTTAAAAAAAGAAAGTGCTAAAGTATTTTCTTTTTGTTCTCTATATATACTTCCAATATCATTAAGATATATCGCTATAACTTTTCTGTTTTTTAGTTTTCTTCCTTTTTTTAATCCTTTTTTATAATAAAGTAAAGCTTTGTCTAATTCTCCATATTTTTTATAAACTGTTCCTAAGCTACTAAGTAAACTATTTGAGCTAAATTTATAGTTTGGCTTTTCAACTATAACTAATGCTTTCTCTAGATATTCTAGCGCTTTAGGGTAATTACCTTGTTCACTATAAATACCTCCTATATTCGTGTATACTTTAACAACGCCCTCATAATCCTTTATTTCTTCTTTTATTTTTTTTGCTTTTTCATAATAGTTTATTGCTTTTTCATACTTCCCTTGATCGGCATAAATATTCCCTATATTCACATAACAGGCAGAAACACCTCTAAAATCTTTAAGTTCCTCATCTATAAGTAATGATTCCTCAAAAAAACCTATTGCTTTAGAAAGTTCTCCCTGATCATAATATGTAATACCTATAGAATTCAAACAAAAAGAAATATTCTTTTTGTTTAAATTTTTTCTATAAATTTTTAACGAATAATTATAATATTTGATTGCTTCAGAATAATTAGATTTATTGCTCTCTATACTTCCTCTGTAATAAATTAATGTAGCTTCAGGTAATTTTTGATTTATCTTTTTTGCTAATAATAATCCTTCTTCAATTAGTTTCTCTGCTTCTTCTATCCTATCAACATAAATATCAGAAATAGTTGAAATTAAAAACTCCAGTTTTACCGCATCTTTTTTTTGTGAATTACTTAACTGATTTCTTTCATTTGATTGAGCATAAAAACTACCATTAAAACCAATAGTAAATACTATTAATGACAATTTAAAAAGCACTTTTACTATCTCCGTTTTTTTTAAACTAAAAACCATAACATTAGATTACAAAAAAACCCTATATGATGAACATATAAGGTTTTTAATATTTTAAAAATTTAATTATAAAATAATCAAATTACATTTCTAAAGATTTAGCAATATTATTATCCATCAATAACTCTACAGGATTTTCTAAAGCCTCTTTAACAGCTACTAAGAACCCAACAGATTCTTTACCATCAATAATTCTATGATCGTAAGATAATGCTACATACATAATTGGCTGAATCACTACTTCTCCATTAACAGCCATAGGTCGGTTTACAATATTATGCATTCCTAAAATAGCACTCTGTGGTGGATTAATAATTGGTGTAGATAACATAGACCCGAAAACACCACCATTAGTAATAGTAAATGTACCTCCTGTCATTTCATCAACCGTAATCTGTCCTTCCCTTGCTCTAATCGCTAAACGTTTTACTTCACTTTCAACTCCTCTAAAAGTTAAATTCTCTGCATTACGAATTACTGGAACCATTAATCCTTTTGGCCCTGATACAGCAATTGAAATATCTTGAAAATCGAAAGAAATCATTTCCTTTCCATCTATCATAGAGTTTACAGCTGGATACATTTTTAATGCTCTAACAATTGCCAGTGTAAAGAAACTCATGAATCCTAAACCAACTCCATGTTTCGATTTAAAATCTTCTTTATATTGTTTACGTAAATCAAAAATTGGCTGCATATTAACTTCGTTAAACGTAGTTAACATTGCTGTTTCGTTTTTTACTGAAACTAAACGCTCTGCTACTTTTCTACGCAACATAGAAAGCTTTTTACGTTCAGATCCTCTAGATCCCATACCTGGAGTTCCCATAGAAGGTATTGCTTGCACTGCATCTTCTTTTGTTACTCTTCCATCTTTTCCTGTTCCTTTTACAGTAGATGCACTGATCCCTTTCTCTGCTAAAATTTTCTTAGCTGCAGGTGAAGCAGTTCCTGTTGCATATGTTTCTTTTGCTACTTCTTTAGGAGCATCTTTCTTCTCCTCAACTTTCGGAGTTTCTTTCTTCTCTGCTCCTCCCTCTGGTTTTGCTGCACTTCTATCTATAAGACATACAACTGCACCAACTTCTACAGCATCACCTTCTTCTGCTTTTAAAGTAATTATTCCACTCTCTTCAGCAGGTAATTCTAATGTTGCTTTATCAGAATCTACTTCGGCAATTGGCTGGTCTTTTTCAACATAATCTCCATCTTCAACTAACCATGTTGCTATTTCTACTTCTGTTATTGATTCTCCCGGAGAAGGAACTTTCATTTCTAAAATCATCAGTACTAAATTTTATATATCTGAAATTTATTTTTTTATTCTAGTTTAATCGAAAACTTTATTTATTATGGCTTTATGACGCGCTTCAGAACGTTTTTTAGAACCCGCAGCTGGTGCAGATCTATATTCTTCAGAAGCACACTCTAACTTTGCCAATTCAAAGCGTTCTAACATATATGACCATGAACCCATATTTTTAGGTTCTTCTTGTGCCCAAACATAACGTTCTACATTTGGATACCTGTTCATTATCTCTTTTATTCTATCATTGTGTAAAGGAAATAATTGCTCTACTCTAATTAAAGCAACATCATTTCGTTCTAATTCTTGTCTTTCAGACAATAAATCGTAATAGAACTTTCCTGAACAAAACACCATTTTCTTAACTGTAGAAGTTTCAATTGTATCATCTATCACTTCTTGAAAACGTCCTTCAGACAATTCCTCTACAGTACTAACTGCCGCAGGTAAACGTAATAAACTCTTAGGTGTAAAAACAACTAATGGCTTTCTAAACTCACGTTTCATTTGACGACGTAAGATATGATAAATATTTGCAGGTGTTGTACAATTTGCAATTGTCCAGTTATCTGTTGATGACGATTGTAAAAAACGTTCTATCCTTCCCGAAGAATGTTCAGGTCCTTGACCTTCATATCCATGCGGCAATAACATTACCAATCCATTTTGCAGTTTCCATTTATCTTCCGCAGAAGAAATATATTGATCGAATACTATTTGTGCTCCATTGGCAAAATCACCAAACTGAGCTTCCCAAATAGTTAGTGTATTAGGAGCTGCCATAGCATACCCATAATCAAAACCTAACACTCCATATTCTGATAAATGAGAATTAAAAATTGTTAATTCTCCTTTATTTTTCGGATTCGTATTTAGTAAGTTTACACGTTCTAGTGTGTTTTCATCACGCATAATTGCATGACGGTGTGAAAAAGTTCCTCTTTCTACATCTTCTCCTGAAATACGAATGTTATAACCTTCTTCTAAAAGTGTACCGTAAGCTAAGTTTTCAGCAGTTCCCCAATCTAATGCGTTTTTTTCAAATACCATTTTTGAACGACCTTCTAATATACGTTCCGCTTTACGAACAAATTTATGTCCTTCTGGAGTAGAAGAAATTACTTTAGCTATATCTTTTAATCCATCTACAGAATACGTTGTATCTACCGACCTCAACATATCCTCTAATTGTTTACGAACAAACCCATCCCATACATCAGGCATAAAATCCTGAATTTTAGAAGTTGTTTTTTTCTTAGACTCTGTAAATTCAGCTTCTAAATGATCTTTAAATTCTTCTGTAATTTTAGTTACATAACTATCAGAAACTGCTCCTTCTTCTAATAACTTTTCTACATAAATCTCTTTTGCATTTTGATGCTTCTTTATGATTTTATACAACTTAGGTTGTGTAAAACTAGGTTCATCACCTTCGTTATGACCATATTTACGGTATCCTAATAAATCTATAAAAACATCTTTTTTAAACTTAGCTCTATATTCTATAGCTATTTGCATAGCATGACATACAGCTTCTGCATCATCTGCATTCACATGTAATACTGGAGACAAAGTTACTTTTGCTATATCTGTACAATACGTGCTTGAACGAGCATCTAAATAATTCGTTGTAAACCCTACTTGGTTATTTACTACTACATGAATTGTTCCTCCTGTTTTGTAACCATTTAACTGCGCCATTTGCACAACCTCATACATAATTCCTTGACCAGCAATAGCTGCATCTCCATGCACTAAAATTGGTAATATCTTCCCGTCATCTCCTTCATAATCTAAATCAACTTTAGCTCTTACAATTCCTTCTGCTACTGCATCTACTGTTTCTAAATGTGAAGGATTCGGCACCAAGTTCATTTTCATTTCTTGTCCGCCTCTGTATTCTTTACTAAGAGTTAACCCTAGGTGATATTTAACATCTCCATCGATTGTTTGGTCTTCAAAATCTTTCCCTTCAAATTCGCTAAACAAATCGCGAACAGGTTTTTTAAAGATATTTACCAATGTGTTTAATCGACCACGGTGTGCCATTCCTAAAACACATTCTTTTACACCATATTTTTCAGCAGCATCACGAAGGGCAATACTAATTCCTGGAATTAACGTTTCTCCTCCTTCAACAGAAAATCGTTTTTGACCTACATACTTTTTTTGCAAAAAGCTTTCAAACGTAGCTGCTTGATTTAATTTAGAAAGGATATATTTCTTTTCTTCCAAGTTATAACTTGGGTGATTATCATTTTGATTTATTCGACTTTGCCACCATTTAATTTCTTCTGGATTTCGTATATACATATACTCAACCCCTATACTATCACAATAAATGGCTTTAAGGTGTTTAACTATTTCTGATAGTTTTTGTGGGCCTATACCTAAAATCTGACCTGCATTAAATACGGTAGATAAATCTTGAGACACAAGTCCAAAATCTTCTAGTTCTAATGTAGGTGTATATTTTCTACGCTCACGTACAGGATTGGTCTTTGTAAATAAATGACCTCTCGTACGATATCCATTAATTAAATCGATTACTAAAAATTCTTTGCGAACTTCTTCAGGGATTTCAACTTCTTCTTCGTCTGTTAACGAATAATTCTCATTAGCTAAATCGTAACCTTGAAAAAAACTTCTCCAACTTGGTTCTACGGCATCTGGGTTCTTTTGATATTGTTCATACAATTCTCCTATAAAACCCGCATGTGCTGCGTTTAAGAACGAAAATTTGTCCATATATACATTTGTACTTTTCTGTAATTAAAATATTACAAACACAAAAATACAATTTTTAGTAGAATTGTGTTCTTTTTTTAAAAGAAAGAAGCACTTCTAAAGTTATTTCAAAAAATATTTCATTTTTTTTTCAAAAAAAACTTGCGCAATGAAAAAAGAGTTCTATATTTGCACTCGCAAAACACAAATATTGTGTCGCAAACTCCTCCTTAGCTCAGTTGGTTAGAGCATCTGACTGTTAATCAGAGGGTCTTAGGTTCGAGTCCTAAAGGAGGAGCAAAAAACATCACTTTTT
>CALISK010000397.1 GCA_938041625.1 uncultured Tenacibaculum sp.
GTTTCTGTAGAACCTCAAACAGGACATATTAAAGCATGGGTAGGAGGAATAAATAATAAATATTTTAAGTATGATGCAGTTGCTCAGCAAAAACGTCAAGTAGGTTCTACTTTTAAACCTTTTGTATATGCTACTGCTATAAACCAGCTGAAAAGATCTCCTTGTGATAAATTGCCTAACACTTTATACACAATTCCTAAAGAAAAATATGGAATGCAAGATGATTGGACTCCAAAAAATTCAGATAATAAATACGGAGGAGAGCTAACACTACAAAAAGCATTAGCAGGATCGGTTAATGTAATTACAGCAAGATTAATAGATGAAGTATCACCTATTAATGTAGCACGTTTAGCTAAATCTGCTGGAATAACGACAGATTTTCAAGCGAACCCTTCTATTGCATTAGGATCAATAGATTTATCATTATTAGAAATGACGAGTGCATATTCCACTTTTGCGAATAAAGGAATGCGAGTCTCTCCAATGTTTATTACACAGATTGAAGATAAGAACGGAACTGTATTAGATACTTTTGTGCCAGAAACAAAGGAAGTTGTAAGTGAGGAGTCTGCTTATGTGGTTTTAAATTTAATGGAAGGTGTTACTCGAGGTGGGTCTGGTACTCGATTACGATCTACATGGCCCCGTGGTAAATATGTAACAGGGTATCCTTATAAACTTACCAATGCAATTGCAGGTAAAACAGGAACGACACAGAATCAATCTGATGGATGGTTTATGGGAATAGTACCCAATTTAGTAACGGGTGTTTGGACTGGTGGAGAGGATCGTTCAACGCATTTTGCAAGACTAGCTATGGGTCAAGGAGCTTCTATGTCATTACCATCTTGGGGTATTTTTATGCGAAAATGTTATGAAGATAAAACCTTAAAAATAAGTAAAGCACCATTTAAGAAACCTTCAAATCTTTCTATTAATGTAGATTGTAGTAAACATGAAGATCCTAAAAAAGGAGAAGAGGATCAAAATGCGAAGCCATCAGATGATGATTTTTAATATAACTGTTAAAACAACCATCAATTTATACACAGAAAATAAAGGTAAATACCTTAATAATTTCTATTATAAAATTAATGTTTTATAGTCATATTTAGAATTCAATTTAAGAAGACAACAAACAACTAAATAATGATAAATAAAAAAGTAAATAATGTAGAGGAAGCATTGCAAGGTGTTTCTAGTGACATGACTTTAATGCTAGGAGGGTTTGGCTTGTGTGGTATTCCTGAAAATGCAATAACAGAGTTGGTTCGATTGGGAGTTGAAAATTTAACATGTATCTCTAATAATGCTGGAGTTGATGATTTCGGATTAGGCTTTTTACTTCAAAATCGCCAAATAAAAAAAATGATTTCTTCTTATGTAGGAGAAAATGATGAGTTTGAAAGGCAAATGCTTTCTGGTGAATTAGAAGTAGAATTAACTCCACAAGGTACTTTAGCAGAAAAATGTAGAGCAGCTCAAGCAGGATTCCCTGCATTTTATACGCCAGCTGGTTATGGAACAGAGGTTGCAGAAGGAAAAGAAACTAGAGAATTTGATGGAAAAATGTATGTTTTAGAGAAAGCATTTGAAGCAGATTTTTCTTTTGTAAAAGCATGGAAAGGAGATGCAGCAGGAAATTTAGTTTTTAAAGGCACTGCACGTAACTTTAATCCGAATATGTGTGGAGCAGCAAAAATTACAGTTGCAGAAGTTGAAGAATTAGTTCCAGTAGGTGAATTAGATCCTAATACGATTCATATTCCAGGTATTTTTGTACAACGTATTTTTCAAGGAGAAAAATATGAGAAAAGAATAGAGCAAAGAACAGTTCGGAAAAAAGATTAATTTTCTAATGTAACAATGAATCAATATAATAATGAAAAATATTGTAGTAGATAATTCTATAGAGGTAGCATTGTTAATTATTGAGTTTAGTGAAGAGTTAGAAAAGAATAAAAAATATGTTATAGGTAAGCAATTACTAAAATCAGGTACGAGTATTGGAGCTAATATACATGAAGCTCAAAATGCAGAAAGTAAAGCTGATTTCATACATAAAATGAAAATAGCCACAAAAGAATTAGAAGAAACTAAATATTGGTTAGTTCTTTGTGAAAAGTCTAAAAATTATCCCATTAATATTTTACTAAAACAAAAAGTAAATGAACTGGGATTAATTTTATATAAAATTTTAAGTACAAGTATCAGAAGTAAAAAATAGTTCTTCTCTTATTAAGAAAATCTTAATTTTTTTTGCTTACCAGAATTGATACATTGTTACATTAACAAATTGATACATTAATAAAATGTTAGATAAAAACGGAATAGCAAAACGAATAGCAAAAGAAGTAAAAGATGGTTATTATGTAAACTTAGGAATCGGTATTCCAACGTTGGTAGCCAATTTTGTTAGAGATGATATAGAAGTGGAATTTCAAAGTGAGAATGGTGTTTTAGGAATGGGGCCATTTCCTTTTGAAGGAGAAGAAGATGCAGATATTATAAATGCAGGAAAACAAACCATAACAACATTGCCAGGTGCAAGTTTTTTTGATTCTTCTACTAGTTTTTCTATGATTAGAGGAAAGCATGTAGATTTAACCATTTTAGGAGCTATGGAAGTAGCCGAAAACGGAGATATTGCCAACTGGAAAATACCAGGTAAAATGGTAAAAGGAATGGGAGGAGCAATGGATTTAGTAGCATCAGCAGAAAATATTATAGTAGCAATGATGCATACGAATAAAA
>CALISK010000398.1 GCA_938041625.1 uncultured Tenacibaculum sp.
TTCTATTTTAAAAATAAACGCATAAAAAAACCTATTAAACGAATGCTTAATAGGCTTTAATTTTACTCATAAAATTTATTTCGTAAACTCATTCCCCCAAATGATTTACTCAATTGATTTGATACAAATGTATATTGGAATCTAACAATTTAAAAAGGGATATCCGCAACTTATTATGTGGATTTATGTAAAAAGTAAACTACCTCTGGGCAAGCCCACGAGGCATTTGTAGGAAACAAATCTTAATTTCGAGGCAAGCCTCGGGGTATAATACCCTTTGGCGGTGCCAATAAAACCTTTTTTTATACAACTTCTCACTTTATAATTATTCTGTTTTAAAAGTAAACGCATAAAAAAACCTATTAAACAAATGCTTAATAGGTTTCTTATAAATCTTTACTGTAACCCATCCCCTACAATGAATTACCTAACTAATTATACTACAAACATATAACCGTTTTTCAAAATATAAAAAGGGATATCCGCAATTTAAAATGTGATTTTCTGCAAAAGAAAACCTATTAAACTAACGTTTAATAGGTTACTTATAAATTTCTTTCGTAATTCATCCCCTAAAATGATTTACTCAATTGATTCGATACAAATGTATAGTAGAATTTGAAAACACAAAAAGGAATATCCGCATCTTATTATGTGGATTTATGCAAGTAAATCACCAATAATTCTAAATCTTCTTTTCTTTTTATTTATAATTATCTTATTTAAAATAAACGCATAAAAAAAACCTATTAATCGGGGGCTTAATAGGTTTCTTATAAATTTTTTCTGTAACTCATCCCCTACAATGAACCACCTAACTAATTATGTTACAAATATATAGCAGATATTCAAAATATAAAAAGGGATATCCGCAATTTAAAATGTGGATTTCTGCAAAAGAAAACCTATTAAACTAACGTTTAATAGGTTACTTGTAAATTTCTTTCGTAATTCATTCCCTAAAATGATTTACTCAATTGATTCAATACAAATATATAATAGATTTTGAAAATACAAAAAGGAATCTCCACACCTTATTCTGTGGATTTATGTAAAAATATAAGCATACATATCTTTTCCGTATTTTATCTAACTGTTAAGTTAAAACAAATCTAAAGGAGTAAAATTATTCGCAATAAAATTCAGCATCATTTAGTATTGAAAAGTGATCATACTATTTTCGATACATTTTTATTCCGTTATCTCTTCATAAAAAACACTCGAACTAACATATGCGAAAATTTTAATCGTAGATCGTATTATTTAAAATAAACGCATAAAAAAAACCTATTAATCGGGGGGCTTAATAGGTTTTTTTAATTTTTTTTCTGTAACTCATCCCCTACAATGAATTACCTAATTAACTATTTTACAAATATATAACAGCATTTAAGAAAATAAAAAGGGATATCCGCAATTTAAAATGTGGATTTCTGCAAAAAGAAAACCTATTAAACTAACGTTTAATAGGTTACTTGTAAATTTCTTTCGTAATTCATTCCCTAAAATGACTTACTCAATTGATTCGATACAAATGTATAATAGAATTTGAGAACACAAAAAGGAATCTCCGCATCTTATTATGTGGATTTATGCAGCCTTATTTAATCTAAAATTCCTAATTCTTTCGCTTTTAATACCAGATCGGTATTATTATTTGCTTGTAAATCGGTTCTTAGTTTTGCTAATTTGTTTTCTATAGATCTTATTTTTAAAAAACTACCATCACCTTTTGTAATAACCCCTTCTAAGTTACTAATTTTAGGATGATTTGGTAATTCTTTTAAAATTTGAATTGCTACTTCATCCATTTGAATTTCTATCAACGCTCGTTTCAATAATTTCTGATGAATGTCGTGTGTAAAATATACATCACCAGCTAACATTTTTTGAATTGCAAAATTTAGCTCGTTCGTATTACATTTTCCTTTTAATAAATAAGCAGATGGCTTTAGGTTTTGAATTACATTAAAAATTCTATTCGTTTCAGAATGACCTGTAATTACCCCTATTTTAATCCCTGTTTTTTCGCTTCTAATTGCTTTAATTAGATTTTCGCCACTATCTATGTTCGAATTTTCATTTGCATTATCAAAACTTAAATCGGTAAATAAAATATGAAAAGGATCTTCTGTTAATGCCACTTTAATTTTGGTAAAAGCCTCATCACAAGAATTTGTAGTTTCTATTTCTAAGTTATTAATATCTTTTAAATAAGATAAGATTCCTTCGATAATTAGCTGATGATCATCAGCTATCAATATTTTTATTTTGTCAGACATTTAAAGGTACTTGTATACTGGTATTAGTTCCCTTTCCTTTTTCACTTGTAATGGTTAGTTTTCCATTTAACTCTTCAACCCGTTCTTCAAGGTTTTGTAATCCAATTCCTTTTTTACAAGTTTCGGTGTCGAAACCTACACCATTATCGCTAATGGTCAAATGTACTGCTTTTTTATGTACTGAAAAATTAATATTCATTTTAGATGCAGCTGCATATTTCTGGCAATTCTGTATTGTTTCTCGTATACTTAAGTACAATACTCTCTTAATAGAGCTATTAGCTTGCTCCCAATCTATTTCTTTTAAATCATGTACTCGAATAACAAAATCTGGTGAAAAGTAATCGCTTATTAAATTAATAATCTGATCTACAAAGTTTACCTTTTTAAAACTAACACTACTTAACTGGTGCGATAAATTACGCACATTATCTTTTACCTCTTCTAACTTTTGTGCTTCTTCTAGTAATTGTGATTTCTCTAATTTTCTATGTAGCAATCGTAAATCACCAGCAACTTCATCATGTAATGATTTTGCAATTTGCTTACGTTCACGTTCTCTAACCTGTGCTTTTTGTAATTGCGCTTGGTATAATGTCTTTTTTCTGCGGAAAGTAAAAAAGGAAATACTCATTAATAGCAATAAAATACTAATACCAGATGCTAGCCAACCAATCGTTTTTTGCTGTCTTTCTTTAATAATTTCTGTTTGCTTTTTTTCATTCTCTCCCTTTAAAAAAGTGTTTTCTTTTTCTTTTTTATCAGTTTCGTACCTAATTTTAGCAAATTGGTTTTTTAATTGACGCTCTTGTTGTATTAAACTGTCATTTAATAGAATATAACCTTCTAAATATGCTTTAGATTGTCTACCTGTTGTTAATTTCGATAACTTTTGTAAAGATTCTAACCAAAATTTATTATTGTGTGTTTGTTCAGCATATTCTAAAGCTTCGTTTGCATGATACCTAGCTTTATTTAAATTATTGAATTCTTTATAATAATCCGATATGTTAATATGTGTAATTGGTAAATCATCATTCTCTTTAAATTTCTTTCTAATTTCTAAAACTTCTTCATATTGTTTTAAAACATTTTTTACATTTCCTAACAAAAAATTACTCGCTGCTAAATTTTCTAATAAAAAAGCATACTGTATTGGATATTTAATTTTTATACTATCAAAAGACAATCCTTTTTTGAAATACTCAATTGCCTTTTCATGCTTTTTTTCTCGTTGGTATAATAAACCGATATTATTTATTGTAAACAAATAGCTAGTTTCTTTTCTCTTAGATTTTTGCGTTAATTCATTTGTTTTTAAAGATAAATCATAATAATTTAACGCTTCTTTTTCTTGATTTAATTCGTCAGAAACTAAACCTAAATTATTATAAACACTTTCTAAAAAAGTATGTTTTTTAATAGGTTCTAAATATTGTAATGCTTCAACTGAACTAATCTCACTACCTAAAAAGTCTTTAACCTCCCTTTGCAATAAAGAAGTACTTAACAATCTTCTCCCTACTTCCAAAGAATCTTTTATTAATTTAGAAATATTTTTTGATCTTTGATAAAAAAAGAAAGAACTATCATTAATATATTTTAACTTAAAATATAATGCTTTGTAATGATAATATTTTGCTAATGTAGTTGAATCTTTATCTTTGTTATAAAGGTTTAATAACTTCTCATATGAACTTTTAATTTTTGGAGTATCTTTTCTAAAATAAGCTTCTATTCCTTCTTCTATAGTTTTGTCTTTAATAGACAAAGTATCATTTTGTCCCATCACAAAAAAAAAGGTAAAAAAGAAAAAGAAAGTTATTATTTTTATCAAAATTTATAAAGGTATTTTTTAAATTTAAAAACCACCAAATATAAACATTGATGGTTAATTTACTTTATACAAAAAAGTAGGTTATTTAGTTCCTCCTTCTCCTCCATTTCCGCCGCCGCCGCCGCCAGTGTCTCCTACTTGTTCACCTCCTCCTGGAAATTTTGCTAATTCAATCATGTACTTTTGAGTAATTTTCTTCATCTTCTAATTGTTTTAAAATTAATATATGTATTCAAAGTTTTTAAATTTAACCTTTTTATTATGAAAACACAAATATTCCATTTATTTACTAGTATAAAATATTATTTTTAATAAGAGTAAAAAATTGTTTATCTATTATGGTTTCAAGTTTTTGTCTTAAAAAATATTCTGGCGACTGAATAGAGTTAAAACCAAATTATATCACAAATTTAAATTAATCACCTCCATTCCCACCACCACCTCCTCCAGTACTATTAACCCCTGAACTACTATAACTTCCTTCTTCACACTTTCTTTTATCATTACCATGTTTTCCTTTACATTTTTTTTTATTATTGCCACCAAATACAGTAACTAAACTTTCTCTTGAAATTTTAAATTGTTTTAAGTTGTCTAACATAAATTTTTAAATTTAATTAATCTTTAAATTTACTTTCGTAATACTTTAAAAACAATTTTTTTGTTAAAAAAATAATACTATCTTAATAATTTAAAACCTTATATAGGTATTTAAAAATATAATTCTTATTTGTTATAACTTCAATATAACAATAGCTAAATGAAAAGCTCAACCACCATTTTTAATCTTAAAAAATATTTTGGTAGCTAAGTAAAACCGAAGACAAATTATACTCAAATTACTATAAACAAAAAAACCACAACATTCCTGCCGTGGTTTTACTTTTTTATTTCTTACTCCTTAATTTATCACTCGAAAGAATTCGAGAACAAACTAAAGAAAATTTATCTCAATCTTATTTTTAACAAGTACCTCTTCCATTCTTACAAATAGAACCAGTATTCCCGTTATCACATTTAACAGGCTGCCCTTCAACACATTCATAAAGGTGAGATGGAGCTGTACCTGCAAAAACTTTTTTCTGTTCTTCTTTTTTTAATATTCTCATTTTTAATTTTTTAGATTTATTTTAGTTTTTAAATATATGAAAATTAAATCAATAAATACCTAAAAAACATCTTTTCCCTTAGCTGACGTCCAAACCCTTTCAGATGCAAAACCTATTTAGTAACATACAATAATTCAAAATCTAAATAATAAAAAACGATTTCCTCGCTAGCGCCCGAATTCTTTCGGGTGCAACACATAAATTACACACAAAAAACAAACTCTAAATATCGTTTCATTATTACTTATAAGAATCGGTACTAGAAAGGATTCGAACACTAACCATAACTAAATTAACCTATAAACCCAATATTATCGATCTCTAAAATAGTATGATCTTCCTGAAAATTTCGTGCACTAGAATATTTCCAATATTCAGCATTTATAACACTAGTACTCCATAATTCAATTGGCTCATTATGATGCTGCCAAAATTGATACTTATTAACATTTCCTTTCTTTTTTCCTGCTTGTTTAAACATCTATAATAACCAATCTTTTTTACTTTCTTGTAGATTATTCCCCCCGCTGGCGCATTCTATGGATAAAAACAAATAAAATTAGATGTTTTTTTTTAAAAAAATTAAGCAGCAAAATTGTGTGTATTCACATAAGGTTGCTGTCTTTTAATTACTGCAAAAATACGATGTAAAAGCTTGTTTCTAATATTGTTTAGAACTAACATTTTGTTTTTTCCTTTTTCTACTTTCTCATCAAAATATTTTTTGAGTTGATAGTCACATCTTTTAGCATTAAGAGCACACATGTTTAGCAGTGATTTTAATTTTTTATCGGCTAAATGACTTACTTTACTCTTTCCTCTTATACTTGTTCCAGACTGATAAGGAAAAGGAGCTACACCTGCATAACAAGCTAATTGTCTAGCATTATTAAAAGTGGTAAAACCTTTTGTTACAATAAGAATGTAAGTAGCTGTTTGTGGTCCGACACCAGGTACACTTTGTATTAGTTCATAATTTTTATTTAATATATCATGACTATTTATTATTTCTAGAACTTGTAAATCAATTACTTTTAAGTTTTTCTTTAAATTCTTGATAATGCTTCTACTTGTCTTAACTAAACCTTTGACGATTTTTTTAGGTAAAAACAACTCGGTTTCCTTATTGTTTCCAAAGGTTCTGATAGTTTTTATTATTTTTTCTCTTTGAGTATGTAGTATTTTAAGTTTAGTAAAATGTTCTTCTGTAAAAGAAGATAATTTTAATTTAAATCTATTAGTCAAAGCATATTGAGCAATAATTAGAGCATCTATTTTATCCGACTTACCTCTTTTTATTCCTTTAGATTTATTAATTTCAAGAGCAGATATATTGCTGTAATCTATATCTTTTTTGTTAAGTAGTAAAGTTAAAATATAACCATATACTCCTGTATTTTCAAAAGCAACTAGTATATTTTCTTTACCATGTTTTCTGATTATTTTTTTTAGAAATAAATTAATTTTAGGTTTTGTATTACTTATTAATTCATGTTGTAATATTGTTTCTGAATTAGAATCAACACCAATGATATCGAGTTTTAATTTTGAGATATCAACACCAATAATGACTGCATAATTTTTCATATATTTATGATTAAGAATTAAAAAATGTTGAACTTCTTTAGAGCCTTTATTAGATCCTGATATCTATCATTCTATTTGAAGCTATTCAACGAAAAGAAAGAGAAGTAAAGGACTAATGCGCAGGATAGATCTTGATAAGCTAGCTCGAATCATAGTTCACCTTTACTTTTCTTTTTAAAGATAATTATTACTCAATAAATTACCTTATTACAAAGTAAAGGCTCGACTAGACAAAAACTAATTACTTGTTACAAAGCAATATAAAAACAACATCAATGGTAGACCTGAGTGAAGAAATTTCAAGTAGTATTGATGATAAAAACGAAGGTTATGATTCGACTTATTGATAAAAAATTTAAAAATCGTATAACATCATAACAAAAACATCTAAATACAGAAACCCTTGTTGAGTGTTATTCAACAAGGGTTTTCTAGTATTTTAAAATATCTGTTATTCTTCTGATGAAATATAAGCATCCACTAAATTTTCTAAAACATTTAATGGTAATGGTCCATTCGTTAATACTACATCATGAAACTTACGAATGTCAAATTTACCTCCTAATGCTTTTTTAGCTTTTTCTCTAAGTTCTAAAATCTTTAACATTCCTATTTTATAGGCTGTAGCTTGACTTGGCATTACAATATGTCTCTCTACCATTTTTACAGCATCTGCCTTTGCGTTTGGTGTATTATCTGTATAATATTTAATACCTTCTTCTCGTGTCCATTTCTTAGCATGAATTCCGGTATCTACTACTAAACGACAAGCTCTCCAAAGTTCCATTGCTAAACGACCAAAATCTGAATACGGATCTGCATAAAATCCCATTTCTTTAGGTATAAACTCAGAATACAATCCCCAACCTTCTACATAAGCAGTATAACGCCCGAACTTTCTAAACATAGGCACTTCTTTTAATTCTTGCGCAATAGCAATTTGCATATGATGACCAGGAATACCTTCATGATATGCTAAAGCTTCCATTTGATAACTAGGCATACTTTCCATATCATACATATTTGCATAATAAGTTCCAGGACGCGAACCATCTATTGCCGGTTGCTGATAAAATGCTTTTCCTGCCGATTTCTCTCTAAATGCCTCCACCGCTTTTACTTGTAAACCTGCTTTTGGCTTTGTAATAAAAAGTTCATCTAAACGAGTTTTCATACTATCAATAATAAACTCAGCCTTATCCATATATTCCTTTCTCCCTTTAGTATCTGCTGAATAATAGAATTGTTTATCTGTTTTCATGAATTCAAAGAAATCTTGCAAAGAACCTTTAAATCCAACTTTTTCTTTAATAGCTTTCATTTCTCCATGAATTCTTGCTACTTCACTTAAACCTTTATCATGAATTTCATTTGCGGTTAAATTTGTCGTGGTTGTTCTTTTTAAAGCATTATTATAAAAAGCTTCTCCCTTAGGAAATTTCCATGCTCCATCATCTGTAGAAGCTTCTTTTTCTTGTTCTTCTAATGTATCTATCAAATTTGTATATCCAACTAACACACCTTCTTTTAATGCTTTTTTTGCTTTCTCTATTAAAGAAGATTTCTCTACATCTTCAATTTCTAACTTAGATACTTTAGTTTCAAAATCATTTAAAAGTGTACTCTTCTTTTTAGAAGTATCAAAAGGTTGCCCTTTTATCAAATTCTTAGAATCTTCTAAAACTTTTTCAAAAACAAACTTAGGAATCATGATTCCTGACTCTTGTCTTTTCTTAAGGTTTTTTACTAATTGGCCAAACATTGGTTTTATCCCCTTTAATCTACTAATGTAATTTTCTGCATCTTTTTTATTTTTAATTTGATGCATATTAATTAAAAAAGCAGGTATTTCAGATTGTGCCCCATGCATTTGATTTACAGGGTATGAATATAACCTATAGGTATCATCTGCTATTGAACTTTCTAATCCTTCTTTAAAAAGATCAAAACTTAATTTAGTATTCTTATCTAATCGTTTTACGTCTACTGAATCATTAATCCATTGTAAAGCTTCTTTAGTTAATAGTAATTCTTTATCTAAAAAAGCATCTGATATATCATCCCATTTATCTGCATCTTTACTAATACCTAAATAAGATTGATACATCGGATGACGATCTAAACTTTCTTTAAATTGTTTTTGAAAAAAGGTATTGACTTTCGCTGATTCTTTTGCTATTTCTTCTGGTGAAATTTCTTTTACTTTATCTACTTCTCCTTTACAAGAAGCAAAAATAATAGTTCCGCTTAAAGCGACTATTTTAAAAATATTTGATTTCATTAATCCGTTTTTATTTAATGTTGAAAGATACTCATTTTGAATTTCATTCTAAAAACAAAGAAGGTTTCCATATGGAAACCTTCTTTGTTTTTAATCTTTTAAATTATTTTATTCATTACTCGACTTTACATTACTTCTTCCTTTTACAATGTAAAAATATGAGCGTCTGTTTCTTTGATGCTCTTCTTCACTACATTTCTTCTGATTTGCATCATTACAATTATTCAATAATTGATCCTCTCC
>CALISK010000399.1 GCA_938041625.1 uncultured Tenacibaculum sp.
ACATGGAACGAAGTAAAAACAAATGATTCATGGGCAATTTTTAAAATTATGGCCGAGTTTGTTGATGGGTATGAGCGTTTAAGTAAAATTGGTCCTTGTGTATCAATTTTTGGTTCTGCTCGAACAAAACCAGATCATAAATATTATAAATTAGCTGAAGAAGTTGGTTATCAATTAACCCAAAATGGTTTTGGTGTTATTACTGGTGGTGGACCTGGTATTATGGAGGCTGGTAATAAAGGAGCAAATAGAGGTAAAGGAACTTCTGTTGGTTTAAATATCGACTTGCCTTTTGAGCAACATGATAATCCTTGGATAGACCCAGGAAAAAGTTTAGACTTTGATTATTTCTTTGTTCGTAAAGTTATGTTCGTAAAATACTCTCAAGGTTTTGTGGTTATGCCAGGAGGTTTTGGTACTATGGATGAACTTTTTGAAGCTATTACTTTAATTCAAACACATAAAATTGGACGTTTTCCAATTGTTTTAGTAGGCACCAAATTTTGGAGTGGATTGTTAGATTGGATTAAAAATACTTTATTAGAAGAAGGAAATATTAGCCCGGAAGATTTAAAACTTTTTAGAGTTGTAGATACTGCTGAAGAAGCTGTCGAACACTTTAATAAGTTCTATGCTAAATATCAATTAAAGCCAAACTTCTAAAATTGAAAAATAAATTTTATATTGAACTCGTTGTAAATACAACGAGTTTTTTAATTATAAAATATTGATTTATAAAAAACACATCTTCTTATTTTTTTTATGCAGCTATTATTTTACAATAGCGCAAAATAATTCTATTCATATTAAAGCTGAATTAGATACTATTAAACATACAATTAATATTAAACAAAAGATTGTATATCACAATAAATCAAACAATAACCTTCAAAATATTTATTTACATAATTGGAACAATAGTTTTAAAAATAATGATACGCCTTTAGGAAAACGTTTTGTTCAAGATTACAGGAAAAACTTTTATTTTTCTAAAGATTCTGAAAAAGGACATACAAAAATTCATAGTGTTCTTAATAATGGAAAAGAATTAGATCATCAAGAAGTAAAAGGACAACAAGACATATTAGAAATACAATTAGAAAAACTCTTAAAGCCTAAGGATAGTATTGAAATATTCACCAAGTATACCATAAAAATACCTAGCGCTAAATTTACAGGTTATGGTAAACGAAAACTAGGATATCATTTACGCTTCTGGTATTTAACTCCTGCTGTTCATCAAAAAAATTGGCAGTTAATGAGTAATTTAAACATGGATGATTTGTATGAAGATGTTGCTAATTTTATTATTGAAATAAAAACTCCTAAAAACTTTTATTTAGAAAGTAATCTTTATCAACATAAAACACAAAATGAAACTAATACTAGTTACTATCTCGTTGGAAAATTAAAAAAAGATATTATTTTAAATATTAATAAAAGAAAAAGATTTAAAATATTTAAAACTGAGAACATACAAATTAAGACTGATATTTTTGATAGAAAAATTGATTTAAAATCAAGTAACACTTTAGTTAAGCGTCAAATTAAATTCATTGAAAATTTTACTGGTCAGCATCCACATCCAGAAATTTTAGTAGATGGTACCACTGTAAATAAAAACTCAATTAGAGAAATATATGGTATACCAGACTGGTTAAAACCTTATCCAGAAAACTTTAAATGGGAAATTCGTTTTTTTAAAGCATTAGCTAGTAAATATATCGATGATGTACTCTTATTAAATAACAGAAAAGATTATTGGTTGTGTGATGGAATTCAAACCTTTTTATTAATGGAATACATCAATAAATACTATCCTAATATTACCGTATTTGGTCGGTTTTCTAAAGTTTGGGGATTCAAAAAATACAATTTAGCGAAACTAAAACAAAATGATAAACAGGCTTTTTTATATCAATTTAGTGCTCGTAAATTTTATGATCAGGCATTAACAACTCCGGCTGATTCTCTTTCTAACTTTAACCGAAAAGTAATCAGTCAATACAAAGCTGGTTTGGGTTTTCGCTATTTACAAGATTTTCTTGATAAGGAAACATTAAAAATGGCTTTTCAAGAATTTTATCAAAGAAATAAACTCAAAATAACTTCTTCTAAATCTTTTCAAAAAATCATAGAGCAAAAAACAACTAAAAATTTAGATTGGTTTTTTGGCGATTATATAAACACCACAAAAAAAATTGATTATAAAATACAAAAAGTCAAATTAATAAAAAAAGAGGATTCTATTGAAATTACTATTAAAAACAAAAGAAATATAACAGCTCCTGTTTCCTTATATGCTGTAAAAGACAAAGAAATTAAGTTTAAAAAATGGATTACAAATGTAGATTCTACAAAAACGGTTAAAGTAAAAGCCAATGACTATGATAAATTTGCTTTAAACTATGAACAAATTTATCCAGAATATAATTCTCTTAATAATTTTAAGAGTGCCAATAACTCTATCATAAGTAAACCTCTGCAAATTAGATTTTTAAAAGATGTAGAAGATCCTTATTACAATCAAATATTTTTTAACCCAAATGTAAAGTACAATTTATATGACGGTATTCTATTAGGTGTTAATTTTAATAATAGATCTGTAATAAAACATAATTTTGATTTTAGCATCACTCCTAATTATGCTTTTAGAAGTAAAAACTTAACAGGTTCTTTTTCTTTAGGCTATGATCATTTTCTTGAAAAATCTAAAGTATATAAAATAAGGTATGGAGTAAGTGGAAGTAATTTTCACTATGCTCCAGAGCTAAGCTATAACTCTTTTTCTCCTTTTATAAATATTCAATTTAGAAGAAATACACTAAGAGATGTAGGTACTAAATTTTTACTTTCTCGAATTGTTTATATAGACAGAGAAATTAACCCAACTCAAAAAGAAATTGAAAGTGATAAATATCAAGTTTTAAATTTTAGGTATGTCTATAGTAAACCAAATGTTATAAGAAGGTTTCAATATGCTATTAATGCTGAATTTGCAGATAATTTCACGAAATTCTCCACAGATATTAGATACTTAAAGTTTTTTAGCGAAAAACAAAGCCTTAATCTTCGTTTTTTCGGTGGTTTTTTTCTTTCAAATCAATCTGAAGGAGACTTTTTTAGTTTTGGTTTAAACAGAAGTGCCGATTATTTATTTGAACAAAGTTTGTTTGGAAGGTCTGAAAGTTCCGGGTTATTTAGTCAACAATTTGTTGTTTCTGATGCTGGTTTTAAATCATTTTATAAAAAGCCATCTTTAGCTAACCAGCTTATTTTATCTGGTAATAGTAGTATTAGTTTTTGGAAATGGGCTGAAGTATATAATGACGTTGCAATGCTTAAAAGTAAAAATGAAAAACCTCGTTTCTTTTATGAAAATGGAATACGCTTAAATTTTATCCCTAATATTTTTGAATTTTATTTTCCTATATATACTAATGAAGGCTTACAAATAAACCAAGAAGCTTACCCTACTAAAATTCGTTTTGTAATTACTACAAGCTTAGACAGAATTTATAATTTTATACGAAGAGGTTTATTGTAGAAAATTCAACAGGAAACCAAAAAACTGTTATTTTTTACGATTTAATCAAAAAAAACACTGATTTTTAAATTTCATTTAAAAAAACTACCTTTGCAGCAATAGCAAAAATTTTATATATGAGTCAAGAGGTAGCCGTTTCAAAGTCGCAAGCACTTTCTTTCAGTGATTTTAAAAAAGAAGTTTTAAATGATTATAAAATTGCCAAAACAAGTCGAGAGTGTAGTTTATTAGGAAGAAGAGAAGTTCTTACTGGTAAAGCTAAATTTGGGATTTTTGGTGATGGTAAAGAAGTACCTCAATTAGCAATGGCTAAAGCTTTTAAAAACGGAGACTTTAGATCTGGTTATTATAGAGATCAAACTTTTATGATGGCTATTGATCAATTAACACCTCAACAATTTTTTGCTGGTTTATACGCACATACAGATATTGAACAAGAACCAATGTCTGCTGGTAGACAGATGGGAGGACATTTTGCTACACATTCTATAGATGAAAACGGGAATTGGAAAAACCTTACCGCTCAAAAAAATTCATCTTCAGACATCTCTCCTACTGCTGGTCAAATGCCTCGTTTATTAGGTTTAGCACAAGCTTCAAAAATATATAGAAATGTAAAAGGATTAGAAAGTTTTTCAAACTTTTCTAATCAAGGAAACGAAGTTGCTTGGGGAACTATTGGTAATGCTAGTACTAGTGAAGGTTTATTTTTTGAAACTATAAACGCTGCAGGAGTTTTACAAGTTCCTATGGTTATGAGTGTTTGGGATGACGAATATGGTATTTCTGTACATGCAAAGCACCAAACTACTAAAGAAAGTATTTCTGAAATATTAAAAGGTTTTCAAAAAGAAAATGAAACTAATGGATATGAAATCTTTGTCATTAATGGTTGGGATTATGTTCAATTAGTTGATACTTATAATAAAGCTGCTGATATTGCCAGAACGCAACATGTACCCGTTTTAATTCATGTAAAAGAATTAACACAACCACAAGGACATTCAACTTCAGGTTCACATGAAAGATATAAATCTAAAGAACGTTTACAATGGGAACAAGAATTTGATTGTATTTTAAAGTTTAGACAATGGATTCTTGAATTTGAATTGACAGATGAAAACGGAAATACGTTACGTTTTATAGATAGCGAAGAAGAATTAAATACGATTGATAAAGCTATAAAAAAAGAAGTAAGTGCTGCTAAACGTACTGCTTGGAATAATTTTAGTAATGAAATAAAAACGGAGGTTACTAATGCTATTAACTTATTAGAAAGAGTAGCTTCTAAAAGTAAAAATGCTTCTTTTATAACTAAATATAAAAATGATTTAGCTACAATAGTTGAACCTATAAGAAAAGACATTTTAATTGCCTCTAGAAAAACCTTACGCTT
>CALISK010000400.1 GCA_938041625.1 uncultured Tenacibaculum sp.
GTCTTGCCTAAATAGAATTGTTAAAATCCACATAAAACCTAAGCATAAAAACACAATTCCCATAGGATCATCTAAACCTCTGATTCCAGCTCTCGCAAAACCTAAAACAGCCATTATAACTCCCGAGTACCAACTACCAAAAAAGCCTTTCTTTTTAGTGTTCGGATGTAGTTTTTTTAATCTTTTTAGTTCATCATTATCAAGAGTATATTCGTTACAAGTAGTTTCAAAAACTGGTTTTTTGTAAGTTAAACTACATATTGTACCAATATCTCTATTAAACGTTCTTAAAGAACATGTTTTGCACAATTCAATCCTTTCTTTTTCTGAATAGTAATTTTTACTTACAGGTTTGTAATTAAGATTGAAATCATGTGAGTTTGAAAGAAGTTTCTTATAAGAACCTAAAAATGTTTTTCTATTTTGATAAATTTGAAATAGAAATATAATTAAAGTAACCTTTAGAGCTAACCATATTAAAAAATAAAATTGATTTGTGAAATCATTTTTAATAATAGAGCTATTTGGATTAAGATAAATAAAAAGGAGGGAAGATAATGTTGTCCAAGCAATATAGATGATAGTTACATAAGATATATATTCTAGATTTCTTAGATTTTTGGTAACAAAGGAATTTTTAATACTTTTTTCTAGTTTAAATATATAAAGGAGTATAATTGAAATGCTAATAATCCATAAAAGATTAGAAGTGAAAAAATAATATATAGGAAAAGAGTATTTGAGTGTTAAATGTAAGAAATCATATATAAAGAGAGCAATCATTATATATAATAAAATTTGAACAGTTTTAATTTTTTTTAAAATTCCTTCAATTTGATTTTTCATGATTTAAAAGTAAATAAAAGATAGGACTCAACAAATCTTTATATTTGACTAAATTTTTTATAAAATAACGAATGGCATTACAGAAAAACCTAACAAAGAAACTATTTTGGATTAATGTATTAAAAGTAGGAATTCCATTTTTGGTAATCGTAACATTATTTACTTTATTGTTTAATAGTGCAGGGGACATTTTTTCTGGTAATTTTAAAGCTGTTTACGAAATGCACTTTGCAAATAAACTATGGGTTCGTTTCTGGTTATCTAAAATTGTAATTAGTTTAATTTATGGAATGTATTTAACAAACAAAAAAATGAAATAATACAAAATAAAACGTATCCTTGTTATGTTTTTAGAGGTTTTGTTAAAATTTGCTTTAATTGTTTATATTTTATTTTTTTTTAGTTAAAAAAAAACACTTTAATTACGTTTTGTGTTAAAACGTTGTTCTTTTTATAATTGCTCTTGAAGCTGTTTTTCTATCTTAGCACTAACTGAAAAACCTTCAAAATGAAAAACAAATTACTTTTAGCCATGCTAATGGCGAGCACTGTATTGTTATCACAAAACAGTAATTTTTGGAAAAAAGAAAACGTTTCAAAAGTCACAGCTAATAAATCTGCTGTTGAAAGAAATCTACCGAGTAAAGAAATTTATCATTTAGATTTACAAGCATTAAGAAATGCATTAACAGTAGCACCGGAAAGAGGTGTTGCAAGAAAGTCAAAGCTTATTGTATCTTTTCCTAACTCTGAAGGAGTTTTGGAAAATTTCCATGTTTTTGAAGCTTCTGTATTACACCCATATTTGGCTGCTAAATACCCAGGTATTAAGTCGTATGTAGGTGTAAGTGTTGATAATTCTGGAGACAGAATACGATTTAGTATTTCTCCTAAAGGATTACAAAGTATGCGTTTAGGCGTAGATAAATCAACTGTTTTTATTGAGCCTTATTCAGACGGAGCAGAAACATATTCTGTCTACAAGAGAGCAGACAGACCAAACCGTATAGGAGGTTTTAACTGTTCTACAGAAGAGAATGGTAAAACAAAAAATAACTTTGCAACAGCAAATAAAAATGCTGACGACGGAACTTTAAGAACATATCGTATAGCAATTTCTACTACAGGAGAATATGGTTCTTACCACGGAGGAACTGTAGCAGGGGCATTAGCAGCTATAAATGCGACTATGACAAGAGTAAATGGTCTTTATGAATCAGATTTTAATGTTACAATGATTGTTGTGGCAAATACAGATGATGTAATTTATACAAATGCAAGTTCAGATCCTTATACAGGTAGTTTAAATTCACAATTACAAAGTACATTAACTAATACAATAGGTGAGGCTAATTATGATGTTGGACATTTATTTCATAGAGCAGGAAATAATGGGAATGCAGGTTGTATAGGATGTGTATGTGTTAATGGAAGAAAAGGAAGCGGTTTTAGTTCAACTACAATACCGGAGGGTGAAGTTTTTGATGTAGATTATGTATCTCATGAAATCGGACATCAATTTGGAGGAAATCATACTTGGACACATGGAGGGAATGAAGGAAGAGATGTACAAATGGAGCCAGGTAGTGGATCAACAATTATGGGGTATGCTGGTATTACAGGAGCTAATACAGATGTACAACAAAATAGTGATCCGTATTTTCATGCAATTACAATACAGCAAATTACAAATTATATAAAGACAACTTCTTGTCAAACAAATACGAATACAGGTAATAATGTTCCTGTAGTTAATGCAGGTAGTAATTATACTATACCAAGAGGGACCCCTTTTGTTTTAACAGGATCGGCAACAGATGCTGATGCTTCTGATGTATTATCTTATTGTTGGGAACAAATTGATGAAAACAATGCGAGTACTACAATTCCTAGCGTAAATGCAACATCAGGAGTGGCATTTAGATCGTATGCACCAACAGCAAGCACGTCTAGATATTTCCCAAGATTACAAACAATAAAAACAGGGAGTGCTTCTTGGAAATGGGAAACGGTACCAAATGTAAATAGAGATTTAAACTTTAGATTAACTGTAAGAGACAATAGAGCAGGAGGGGGAACTAACAATAGTGATGATACTAGAGTAAGAGTAAATGCAAGTGCAGGTCCTTTTGTGGTAAATTCACCAAATACAAACGTTAGTTATGCAGCAGGTAGTACACAAACAGTAACTTGGAATGTAGCAGGTACAACTGGTAATGGAGTAAACGCAGCAAATGTTGATATTTTGTTATCTACAGATGGAGGAGATACATACTCAGTTACATTAGTAAGTGGAGTAGCAAATGATGGATCTCAAAGTGTTACAATTCCGAATCAAGTAGGAAGTCAAAATAGAATTATGGTAAAAGGTAGTAACCATATCTTTTTCGATATTTCTAATGCAAACTTTACGATTACTTCAGGAGGGGGTTCTACATGTACAGCTACTGTTCCAACAGGAGTATCTACTTCAGGAGTTTCAAGTTCAGGAGTGAATGTATCTTGGAATACAGTTGCATCTGCAACATATAGAGTAAGATATCGTGAATTAGGAACATCTTCTTGGACAGCAAATAATGTTTCTGGTACATCTACTACATTATCAGGTTTATCAGCATCTACACAATATGAAGTTCAAGTTCGTAGTGAGTGTACAAGTAGTAATTCAAATTTCAGCACATCTGTTACATTTACAACTACTGGAGGCGGTGGTGGAGGTTCTTGTGAATCATTACCTTATAGTGAAAGTTTTGAAACGAATGCAGGATGGGCACAAGCTTCTGGAGATGATGGTGATTGGGTAAGAGATAGTGGCGGAACTCCGTCTTCAGGAACAGGTCCAAGTTCTGGAGCAGATGGTAATTTTTATATGTTCTTAGAAGCTTCTTCTAATAGTAGTTCTGGTCAAATAGGAGCAAATGCTACAGCAATTTTAGAAAGTCCTTGTTTTGATTTATCATCAGTATCTGCAGCTAATTTCTCTTTTAGTAACCACATGTTTGGTAATAACGTTGGTTCTTTAAGATTAGAGGCATCTACAAATGGTGCTACTTGGACTAGCTTATGGAATGATTCTGGAAGCCAAGGAAACCAATGGAATGATATATCTGTTAACTTAAATACGTATGTTGGAGGTACTGTAAGTCTTAGATTTGTAGGAACTACAGGAAATGGTTGGTCAAGTGATATTGCTATAGATAATCTTTCATTAACTGCTGGAGGTGGTGGTAACCCAGATCCTGGTTGTGATACATTAAATTTTAATAATTACACAGTTAGCTCATTTTCAAATCAAGATAATGCAGGTGATTCTTCTATAGGAAGTGGAGGTAACTCATTAACTTTAACTAATAATACTTGGAAAGAGATTAATTTGAGTTATAATGTTACTGCAAATACAGTAATTGAGTTTGAGTTTAGCAGTACTTCAGAAGGAGAAATACATGGAGTAGGTTTTGAAAATGATGGTACTTTAACATCGAATAGATACTTTAAAGTTCATGGAACGCAAAACTATGGTATTACTAATTTTGATGACTACAACAGTGGAACTAAAACGTATATTATTCCAGTAGGAGATTCATATACAGGTAGTATGGATCGATTAGTTTTTATTAATGATAATGATGGAGGATCAGGAAATAACTCTACATTCTCTAACGTGAAAATTTATGAAACTTCATGTACAAGTAGTAGTTCAAAATCTGCAATAGCATTTGGAGCTAGGTTAGATGTTTTAGGAGATGAAGATGAGAATATTTTAGCTTCTTTAAAATTAGCGCCTAACCCTGTTGTAAAAGGAAGTGTGATGAGAGTAATTTCATCTAGCAAAGCATTGTCAAAAACTTCATATACGATAGTTAATATGTTGGGGCAAACAGTAAGTAAAGGGAAATTAGAAAATGGATTAATAGCGACTGATAAGTTAAATCCAGGAGTCTATTTAATTAATTTAAGAAACGAGTTTACAAATACCTCAGAACGTTTCATAGTTAAGTAACTTTATAAAAAAATAGCATAAACTAAAGCAGTCTAAAATAATTTTAGACTGCTTTTTTATTGTATGATTTTTAGATGTTTATTATTCGTATTTACTAGAGAAAAACCAGTTTAGACTTTTCTGAAATTTAGCACTTTTTTCTTTAGATTGTTGTTTCTTTAATTCTTCTTGAAATAAAGTAAGAACAAAGTCATTATAACCTTTACCAATTTCTTCCTCTAAATAAGCATTGAAATATAATTCACTAGCTTCTTCTCCTTTAAGTTTTTCTATTTCTAATAGAGTTTTATATAATAGAGTGATTTTTTCTACCACGCTTTCAGGAACAGCTTTGCGTCTTGCAGTGTAGCCAGAGATGTCATTTCTAGAATTGAAATCAATAGTGAAATCTGTAATAACCCAATAATATTTCCCGGATTTAGTTAAGTTTTTTACAATTGCATGAAAGTTTTTGCCTTTTTTTAAGTTTTTCCATAAAACCTTAAATATTACTTTAGGCATATCTGGGTGTCTAATAACATTATGAGGTTCATTAATAAGTTCTAGTTTGCTGTACTCACTTGTTTTACAAAATGTGTCATTAACATATAAAATAGTACCAGCAGTATTTGTTTTACTAACAATAGTTTCCGTTTTGTTCCATTCAATTTCTTGATCTAAAATTTTGGGAGGCTTTACAATCATGTTTTTGTTTTAAATTTCTAATACAAATGTCTTAGAAGTATTTTTTTTAAAACATGATTTTTATCATAGCATAAAGAGTATTTCTATTTGTAGAGTTTGAAGTAATAATGAAGGAAGTAAAAAAGGCTATCAGGATTTGATAGCCTTTTGGAATTAAAAATTATTGTTTTATTTCTAATAAAGTATCATTAGGTAAATCATAATCATACAATTTGTTTTCATTAGTATCATAATACAAAGATCTTAAAGGAATTGTTTTATGTTCAAAGGAACTTGTTATTTGTATTAATAAATATGATTTTTTATTACGAATTGTATTTTCTAAAGAATAGGTTATCTTTTTTTGATCTTTAATCGCATAATTAAGAAGTCTGTTTTTAGTATTCGCTATATAATATTCAACGATTAAATAAATTTCATCTAAATAAGAGTTTGAATATTTGTTTTCATTAAAAACAGTGTAGAATAATTTTTTTTTATATTTTTTCCTGAATCTAGAAACGCTTCCATCTTTAATTTTTTTAGAAGAAATTAAAAGTTTAACAGCTTCAGTTATACTGTTGTCACCAGCCATAACTATAGTGTCATGTTTCCATGTTATTTCTACAATATCATCTTTTAGATAATTTATAATATCATTTGTATTATGAATGAAAGTAAAAAGAGAATCTTTGTTGTCTTTTACATTTAAGAAAAAATAATCAGAGTCGTCATTATAAGAAATAAATTTAAAAGTATTTTTAATTTCACTATTTGTTAAGTAAGCACTAAAAACATATCCAATAAGGCTTTTATTTCCAGTACTACTAACTTTATACCATTCACCTTTTAGAACATTTCCATGGTCAATTATGTTAATTTTTTTTCCAGTTTTTAAATGTACTTTTAGTTTTTCTGCATATTTAAATTTGCCAATTCTTTTAGAATTTTTATTTGGGGTTGTTCTTACAACTAATCCGTTTTTAGCAGAAACATACATTTCTCTTTGTGCAAAGAGAAATGATGTTTGAGTAATTAATAAAATTAATAATACTATTCTTTTCATAAAATATATTTAGTCTAATTGAATAAAATCAATTTGACTTTCTTTCACTTTTGTATTTAATTCTTTTACTTCATTATTAAATAAAGTATATAATTTAGAAAGTTGAATATCTATTTCTTTTGTAATGTCATTTTTAAAAGCAATAGATTGATCAGTAGGTTTGTAGTCTCCAATTCTAGTTAATGAGTTTAAATGGCCTAATTTATTATTTAATTTAATAGGGAAATTTAATGGATCTTGGCCACTTTTACTTTTTGTTTGATATAAATTATTTTCAATAACTCCCATATCTTTAACTAACTTAGAAGCAAAATCGAGTAATGCTTTATGCTTCTTTTTATCTGTAATAGATTTTTTTAATGTACTAACCTGAGTACGAACTTTTTTCACATTTTTTAAAGCCTTATGAATCTCAGTCATTTTAGCATTAATACTATTTATAAAATTAAATTGTTCTTTTAAATCAGTATTAGAAGCTTCAGAGTTTGGCTTTTTAACAATAGAGAAATTTTGTTCTTTAATTTTTCCATTTACCAAAAGCTTTACTTTATAAGTGTCAGGCAATGCCATTGGTCCGTTTAAAGAAGCCCACCATAAAATCATTCCTTTAACAGAGTCTGCACCAGTATACATCATATCCCAGTAAAATAAATTATTCCCTTGTTTAGGTTTTAATATCCCTTCTTTCTTCTTTTTATCTGGAAAATTGCTAAAAGATCTAATTGTAGTTGCATTTTTATCATAAAAATGAAGTGCAATAGTGTCTTTCTTGGTAAAGTTTTTTAAGTAGTAATTAATACCAATTCCACCAAAATAATTGGTCCCGTTTCTTTTTGATTTGGAACCTCTACCACCAGCCATTCTGTAGTTGTTTTTTGGTTTGTATAAAAAGAAATTTTCTTTTGTAATGGTTGAGTTAATTTGGTGTAGCGGAGTTAAATCATCAATAATCCATAAAGAACGACCTTGTGTTGCAGCAATTAAATTATCTTCTTTAATTGCTAAATCGGTAATAGGAACAATAGGTAAATTTAATTGGAATTTTTGCCAGTTTTTTCCATCATTAAAAGAAACATACATACCACGTTCTGTACCTGCATACAGTAATCCTTTTCGTTTAGGATCTGCTCTTAATACTCTAGAGAAATCTTCATTACCAATACCAGTAGTGATTTTTCTCCAAGATTTACCATAATCTGTTGTTTTGTATATGTAAGGACTGTAATCACCTGTTTTATATTTTGTTCCTACAATATATGCACCACCTTTGGTGTGTGGATCAATTTCTATACAATTGATCATCATCCATTCTGGCATGTTTTTAGGAGTAATGTTTTCCCAGTTTTGACCTCCGTTTTTAGTAATGTGTACTAAACCATCATCAGACCCTGTATAAATAACACCATCCTCTTTAGGAACTTCAGCAACAGCGAAAATAGTTCCGTAATATTCAACACTGGTATTGTCTTTTGTAATTGGACCTCCAGATGGCCCTAAGGTTTTAGGATCATTTTTTGTTAAATCTGGACTTATAATTTTCCAAGACTGTCCTTCATTAGTGGTTACATGTAAGTGATTAGAAGCAGCATATAATTTTTTCGGATTGTTAGGAGAAAATAATACTGGGAAATTCCATTGAAAACGATATTTGAAATCTTCAGCACCATGTCCCATTGGGTCATCTGGCCAAACATTTACAGCACGGGTTTCGCCTGTTTTATGGTTTTTACGTGTTAATAAACCACTATAACTCCCACCATAGGCGATGTCATTATTTAAAGGGTCAACGGTAATATGTGCACTTTCACCTCCAGCAGTACTTTCCCAAGCTTGTGCAGAAATGAAGCGACCATTTGTTCTATGCGGAATTCTTAAAGTAGAATTATCTTGCTGTGCAGCATATATTCTATACGGAAAATGATTATCGGTAGTAACTCTATAAAATTGAGAAGTAGGTTGATTTAAATAAGTAGACCAATTTTCACCAGCATCAAAAGAAACTTGTCCACCACCATCATCAGCAATAATCATACGTTGATTATCTTCAGGAGAAATCCATAAATCATGATGATCTCCGTGTGGTGCATTATAGGTTTTGTATGTTTTTCCTCCGTCTGAAGATTTATGGTACCTAACATTTAATACATACACAATGTTTTCATCTTGTGTATCTGCATAAATACGCGTGTAATACCAAGCACGTTGACGTAGTTTTCGTTCTTTGTTTATTAATTTCCAAGTTTTTCCTCCATTCATAGATTTGTAAACTCCCCCTTTTTCGTTTTCTACAATTGCCCAAACAATATTAGAATTTAAAGGAGAAACAGTTACTCCAGAAATACCCCAAATACCTTTTGGAAGACCGTCATTTTTAGAAATATTTTTCCAAGTTTCACCACTGTCTGTACTTTTCCAAATTCCAGAACCTTCACCACCACTAGATAAACTATAAGGAGTTCTTCTAACATTCCAAGTAGTCGCATATAAAGTTCTAGGATTGGTAGGATCAATGATTAAATCGATAGCGCCTGAATTTTCATTGCTAAATAATACTTTTTTCCAAGTTTCCCCTCCGTTTACAGATTTATATACACCTCTTTCAGAAGAAGATTTATATAAATCACCTAAAACAGCAGCATATACAATATCAGGATTTTTAGGATGAATTCGTACTCTAGGAATGTGTCTCGAATTTGGAAGCCCAATGTGTTTCCAAGTTTTTCCTGCATCTTCCGATTTATACATACCGTCTCCAGAAGAAACATTTCCTCTAACAGTTTTTTCTCCCAGACCTACATACATTACATTGTTGTCCCATTCACTAACTGCGATTGCACCTACCGATCCGCCAAAGAAACCATCAGAAATATTTTGCCAAGTATTACCAGCATCAATGGTTTTCCAAACACCACCACCAGTGGTTCCCATATAAAATAAATTAGGTTTTTTAGAGACTCCAGTTACAGTACAGCTACGTCCTCCACGAAACGGGCCAATGTTTCTCCATTCTATTGCGTTAAAATATTCCTCAGAAAATTGGCTATTGTTTTTTTGAGCATTAACTTTGAAGCTCATGATTAAGAGCCCAATAAAGGCTCCTAAGAAAAGTAGTTGTTTCATTTGATTTAGTTGTTTAAGAAGCTAAATATAAAATTTTGTTAATGGACTTATTGTTAAGAAATCCTAAAAATCAATTATTTAAAAATAATATTACTATTTCAGGTTCTAAAAGTGAATCAAATCGACTGTTAATTTTACAGCAGATTTTTCCTGAAGTTAATATAGAAAACCTTTCAGATTCTGATGATTCTGTTCATATGCAGCATGCATTGTCAAGTAAAGACGAGGTAGCAGACATAGGGCATGCAGGAACAGCAATGCGTTTTTTAACAGCTTTTTTTGCAACTAGAAAAGGAGCAACAAAAATATTGCAAGGATCAGAGCGAATGCACAATCGACCAATTAAAATATTGGTGGATGCGTTGAAAGATTTAGGAGCAGATATTGAGTATCTTGAAAAAGAAGGGTATCCTCCATTAAAAATTAAAGGAGAAAATTTAATAAAAGATAGTGTTCGTATAAATGGGAATGTAAGTAGTCAATACATTTCAGCTTTAATGTTAATAGCTCCAAGTTTACCAAAAGGGTTAGAAATTCAATTAGAAGGAAAAGTTACTTCTATTCCATATATCAAAATGACTTTAACATTATTGAGTCAATTAGGTGTTGAAGGAACATTTAACGAAACAACGATAAAAATAAAACCAAAAGTAACATTAGAAAAGAAAACACTAGTGGTAGAAGCAGATTGGAGTTCTGCATCTTACTTTTATTCATTAGTAGCATTAAGTGAAATTGGTTCTGAAATAAAACTATCTTCATATAAGAAAGAAAGTTTACAAGGAGATAGTTGTTTAGCTGAGATTTATGAACATTTTGGAGTAACTACTCGTTTTTCTGAAAATTCAATAACGCTAAAAAAAGAAAATAAACATAAAACGAATAATTTAGAATTAAACTTGAAGAATGCTCCAGATATTGCACAAACAATAGCAGTTACATGTTTTGGAACTGGTATTAGTTGTGATTTAGAAGGTTTGCATACCTTGAAAATTAAGGAAACTGATAGATTAGAAGCTTTAAAAGAAGAGTTAACAAAGTTAGGAGCTCGTATATCTGTAACAAACGAAAGTTTACATTTAGAAGTATCAGATAAGATAGAAAGTAATGTGACTATAGAAACATATAATGACCATAGAATGGCTATGGCATTTGCTCCATTAGCTTTGAGGAAAGAGATCACAATTTTAGATTCTGAAGTGGTAACAAAGTCATTTCAAAACTTTTGGAAAGACATGCAACAAGTAGGGATTGAGCAAGAAGTATTAAAATAAAGGGAGAAACGCTTGACAAGGCCTATGTCGAAATCGTATATTAGCCGCCATTAATAAACAGTACGTAATGAAATTATCTCAATTTAGCTTCGAATTACCAGAAGAATTATTAGCAGAATATCCATCTGAACATAGAGATGAAGCTCGTTTAATGGTTTTAAACCGTAAAGAGCAAACTATAGAACATAAACAATTCAAAGACGTAATAAATTATTTCGATGAAGGAGATGTAATGATGTTGAACAACACGAAAGTTTTTCCTGCTCGTATGTTTGGTAATAAAGAAAAGACAGGAGCAAGAATTGAAGTGTTTTTACTACGAGAATTAAACTCTGAGCATAGATTATGGGATGTTTTAGTAGATCCTGCTCGTAAAATTCGTATCGGAAATAAATTGTTTTTCGGAGAAGACGAGAGTTTAGTAGCAGAAGTTATTGATAATACTACATCAAGAGGAAGAACATTACGTTTCTTATATGATGGTTCTTATGAAGAATTTCGTGAAAAATTACTAGAGTTAGGGCAAACACCATTACCAAAATTTATTAAAAGAGATCTTGAACCTGAAGATAAAGAGCGTTATCAAACAATTTATGCAAAGCATGAAGGTGCGGTTGCTGCTCCAACAGCAGGGTTGCATTTTTCTAAACATTTAATGAAGCGTTTAGAGATTAAAGGAGTTGATTTTGCAGAAATGACATTACATGTAGGGTTAGGAACTTTTAATCCAGTTGAAGTAGAAGATTTATCTAAGCATAAAATGGATTCAGAAAAAATTATTATTTCTGAAGAAACTTGTGATATTGTAAATAATGCATTAACAACTAAGAAGAAAATATGTGCAGTAGGTACCACAGTGATGAGAACCGTTGAATCTTCTGTATCTGCTAGTCATCGTTTAAATTCATATACTGGATGGACAAATAAATTTATTTTTCCTCCATACGATTTTAGTATTGCTAACTGTATGATCACTAATTTTCATACACCAAAATCAACATTAATGATGATGGCAGCGGCTTTTGCAGGTCATGATTTTATAATGAGAGCATACGAAGAAGCAATTAAAGAGAAGTATAAGTTTTATACTTATGGAGATGCAATGTTAATTCTATAAGAATTTATATTTAATAAAATAATTAAAAACTGGTAGGCTATAGCTTACCAGTTTTTTTTATTTTTAAACTGAATGAAATAATATAAAAATGGAAATAAATTCTTTAGAAAATTATCTAAACTCATTTAAAATTCTTTCGAAAGAAGAAATAGAGAGCTTTAAAGGTTTGGCAACTTCTAAAAAGTTGGAGAAAGGGGAGTTTTTAATGAAAAGCGGCAAAATTTGTAATGAAGTAGCATATGTTAAAAAAGGAATTTTGAGATCTTTTTATTCGTCTTTATCTGAAGAAGAAGTTACTTTTTGTTTCCGATTTTCTAATTCTTTTTCTTCAGCATATTCTTCATTTATTACCAATAAACCTTCAGTAGAAAGCTTACAAGCAATCACAGAAGTAGAGGTACTTGTTTGGAATAAAAAACAAATTCAATCTTTAGAAAAAGAAAATTGTAATTGGGTTCGATTATTAAAGTTGTTAACAGAGTTTGAGTATATAGAGTTAGAAAAACGAATTTTTATGTTGCAACGTGAATCTGCCGAAAATAAATATGCAGATTTACTTAGCAATGAACCCAATTTAATAAAGCATATACCTCTTAATTATTTAGCTTCTTACTTAGGTATTACTCAGAGGCATTTGAGTAGAATTCGGAAAACTATTTATTAGACATTTGTCCTTTTAAAGCTTCTTTTATCGCTCTTACTTTGTAGGAAAATAAATAGAATGAATATATTAATTATAAGCGGGCATCCAGATAAAGAGAGTTATAATAACGCTTTGGCTAAATCTTATTATAAGGGAGCAAAAGAATCTATTAAAGAAGTTGAATTAATTCATGTTAGAGAATTAACTTTTAATCCGAGTTTAGAAAATGGATATAGAAAAAGGACGAGTTTAGAACCAGATTTAGAATTGTCAATTAAGAAAATAAAGAAAGCAGATCACATTGTTTGGGTTTTACCTTTATGGTGGGGAGGAATGCCTGCTATTTTAAAAGGTTTTATAGATAGGATTCTTTTACCTGGGATTGCATTTGAAATAGAAGAAGGAAAAGTATTTCAGAAAAAATTATTAAAGAATAAAACGGGAAGAATTATTATTACTGGAGATACTCCTAAATGGTATTTAAAATTATATTTAAAAAATCCTTTAATTAATCAACTAAAAAAAGGGGTTCTAGAGTTTTGTGGAATTAAACCTGTAAAAACAACATATATAGCGCCAATTAGAAATTCAACAGAAGAATTTAGAAAAAAATGGTTGAGTAAGATATACTTATTAGGAAAACAATTGGAATAGATAATTTTCATTAGAGATTAAAAATAAAGTTGGTGAAATTACATAATTTTAATTGTTAGCAATACCGTACTTTTGCACTAATGAAATCTCAGAAGAAAGACATACGTGCATTAACAAAAGAGCAATTAAGAAGTTTTTTTGTAGAAAACGGCGATAAAGCATTTAGAGGAAATCAAGTATATGAATGGTTGTGGAGTAAAGCAGTACATTCTTTTGATGATATGACAAATGTTTCTAAGACTACTCGTGAAATGTTAGATACACATTTCGTGATTAATCATATTGAAGTAGATACCATGCAGCGAAGTAATGATGGGACTATTAAAAATGCCATTAAATTACATGATGGATTAATCGTAGAGTCTGTTTTAATACCTACAGATAAAAGAACTACAGCATGTGTTTCTAGTCAAGTAGGATGTAGTTTAGATTGTAAGTTTTGTGCTACAGCTCGTTTAAAAAGGATGCGTAATTTAAATGCAGATGAAATTTACGATCAAGTAGTAGCTATTGATAAACAAAGTAGATTATACCATAATCATAGATTAACAAATATTGTTTTTATGGGAATGGGAGAACCTTTAATGAATTACAATAATGTAATTAAATCGATCGATAAAATTACTTCACCAGAAGGTTTAGGAATGTCTCCTAAAAGAATTACAGTATCTACATCAGGGGTTCCAAAGATTATTAAGAAAATGGCAGATGATGAAGTTAAGTTTAATTTAGCAGTTTCATTACATTCAGCCATAGACGAAGTAAGAACTTCTATAATGCCTTTTAATACTAATTTTCCTTTAAAAGATTTAAAAGAGTCATTAGAGTATTGGTATGAAAAAACGGAAAGAAAAATAACATATGAATACGTAGTTTGGGAAGGAATAAATGATCGTAAAGAAGACATTGATGCATTGGTGAAGTTTTGCCAATATGTTCCTGCTAAAGTAAACTTAATAGAATATAATCCGATTGATGATGGTGAGTTTCAACAAGCTTCAAGAAGGGCATTAAATAATTACATATCAAATTTAGAAATGAATGATATTGTAGTGAATGTTCGTCGTTCTCGAGGAAAAGATATAGATGCAGCTTGTGGTCAACTAGCGAATAAATCTTCTTAAATGAATTTATCAAAAACGCTATTAGGACAAACATTACAATCATTAGGCTGGCTTTTTGGAATTATTTTTTTAGGTCTTTTTTTAGATAGTACATTTTTTGCTGAAAACTATTTTAAACATTCTCAATGGATAAATAATGTTTTGGTTATAGGGGTTTTTGTTTATTTCTTTTATAAAGGAACATCAAGAACAAAAGAACAACTTATTTATGCATTCCTTATTGGTATTATAGGGGAACATATTTTTTCTTTAGGGTTAGGGATGTACTCTTATCGGTTAGATAATATCCCCTATTATGTTCCTTTTGGACATGCTGTTGTTTTTTTAGGGGTTTATTTTTTTTCTAGAAAATCAATAGTAAGAAAAAAACATAAGGAAATAGAGCTTTTTTTATCGATTTATATTATTGTTTATGCAGTATTGTTTCTAATATTTAAAGGAGATGTTTTTGGCTTTGTAATGACTATTTTGGTGTTTTTGTCTTTAAGAAAACACCCTAACGAGCGCTTGTTCTATTTAACAATGTACGCAATGGTTGTTTGTGTAGAAATTGTTGGAACTTCATTAAATTGCTGGGTATGGCCTAAATTAGCTTTTGATACATTTAGTTTTTTACCAAGTGCAAACCCACCTTCGGGTATTTGTTTATTTTATTTTGGCTTAGATAGAGGTACAATTTCTATATATAAAAGAAGGCATAAAGATGT
>CALISK010000401.1 GCA_938041625.1 uncultured Tenacibaculum sp.
GATTTTATCCCTGAGGATTATACAGAAAGATTAAACCCTTCTACTATTTTAAATATTCTTAAAAAAGCACAGCAATAAAATAAAACAACACCAAAATCTTTCATTAAAAAAAGAACTTTGGTGTTGTTTCTTATTAAATAAGGATTTTTAATATTAATGAAGTTCGTTTTTTAATTTTAAATCTAACTCTTTAAAACTTAAATAACCACTACCTAATAATTGTTGCTGCCCGTTTTTTTCTAAAACTAAACTAGGCATACCTGTTAATCCTTTACTTTTAAAACTATTAAACTCTTTTAAAGCTGCTTCTTTATATTCAGGTAAATCCATTGCTTTTTTAAACTCAGCTTTATCTAAACCAATTTTTTCAACATACTTTAAATACCCTTCTATATTATTTGCACTTAAACCATCTTTATAAAAAGCTGACAATAAAATCTCTGCAAATTCGAATTGTTTTTCAGGAGCTTTATCTTTTACTATACAAAGAGCTATTGATGGATACATAGAGTCTAATAACATTTCTCCACTACCAAACAAAATATTTAAAAAATCTTTTCCAAAATTTACACCTGTTCGTTCTTCAACAAACTTATAAGCTCCTTGTTTAATATAGGCTGCTACATCATTTATTTTTCCTACTCGCTCCCCAGTAAATAATCCACCACTTATTACTTCTACCTCTACTTTACCGTCATATTCTTTCACTATATTTTCTATAACTGTTGAAAAACCATAACACCATCCACAAAGAGCATCGTAATAATAAATAAGTTTAGGAATATCTTTATTATTTACTTTTTTTACTACTTCATTCAAAGGTTTGTTTTCAACAACCTTGCAACTTCCATCCTCAGGATCACAAACTAATCCTTTTTTTTCATCTTTATTCATTATTTCTTTTTGTTGTGAATAACAAGTTATACTGCATAGAATAATAGCTAGAAACAATAATATACATTTCTTTATAAACATAATTAAAAGCTACAATTAATTACATGTAATTAGCTTAAATTCCAATTAACAGATTTTGCCCAATCTTCTAAACTTTCAGGAGTAACTCCTAGTTTTTCTTGAGAATCTAAAAAAGCTTTTTGAGTTAATGTTTCTCTATTAGATTCAACATATCTATATAAATTAGATATTTCTCTTCCAGCTAATTCTCCAAAAGCAGGTGAAATTTGTTGTTCAAAATCGTTTGGAGTAACACTTACAAAATTCAAAGGCTTCCCTAATTCTTTCGATATTACTTCACTAATTTCTTCTCCAGTTAACAAGTTTCCTCCTATTGGTAATACTTCACCTGCTAAAGCTGGTTTATCAACTGCTGAACTTACATATTTTGCTAAATCATTATGACTTATCCATGGTAATTTTTTTTCAGATTTTACTGGATAAGGAACTATAGAATGTTCATGTAAAACTGGTATAGACCAAGGTGCTGCAATATTATCTATATATATATCTGGTACTAGAGTTATTACATTTAATTTAGAAGCATCTAATATGTTTTTAATTTCAATTTTCATATCTAAAGCTAAAAAACCTGTTTCTTCTGTTGGCAAATCAAAAGATGCATTGTAAACAACTAATGGCACATTTTCTTCTTTTGCTGCCTCTACAAAGTTACTTGTATATTCTTTAGCTTTTTCCACATCAAATACTAAAGGGATTGTAAACACCGCTGCTTCAACATTTTTTAATGCTTCCTTTATTGATTCTTTATTTTCAAAACTTCCTTTTAATATTTCTAAGTTAGTCTTAGAAACTACTTTTTCTTCTGATGAAGTTAATGAAGTTACATTATTACCTTTGGCTATAATTTCTCTAACAATTGCTCCACCTTGAAAACCTGTTGCTCCTGAAATAAATATCTTTTTTCCCATTCTTTTAAGTTTTATAATTGAATACAAATTTACGCATTCAACTAACTTTATGAAAGTACCTACGTAAAAGTAGGGTACAAACAAAAAAGTTAGTTTAACTGACAATCAACATCTTAAAAATAAATAAAAAGTAAAAGTTTAATATTGAGAACCAAAATTTAATATAAAAACAGGTAGTAAACTTAATTTATAGTTTGATAATTGAGAATTATTTTCTGAATATCTTCATTACTACTCACTACTGGAAATAGTTCATTAATAATTTTATGATGTTCAAAATCTATATTTAATCCTTTTTCTAAATGAAGCAATGCATGTTTTTGATCATTGTTTATCATAAACAAACCAAATAATCTATATTCTATTTCTGCAAATTCTCTATATGTTTTCTTCGCTCTTAAAAGAATATCCATAGCATCCTTAAAATCTCCTAAAAACAAAAGCACATCAGCTAAAGCTATATAAATTTCTATTTCTATGTCTCCTAAATTAATACAAGTTTTAAAAGCTCTTACTGCTTCCTCATAAAAATTAAGCTCAATATTTACTTCGGCATATTTTCTCCAATACAATGAATTAGAATCATCTATTTGCAATGCCTTATTTACATAATAAATAGCTTTATGATAATTTTCTGCCTCACAATATATATCTGTTAATAATAACCAAGCTCTATCTAATAAAGGATCTTCATATACTGCTTTTTTATAGTATTCTATAGCAGTACCAGGAGCTTCAATTTTTTCATAACATTCCCCTATTCTAATATAAGCATAAGCAGTTGGGTCATCTAATTGTAAGGTTATTATATAATTTTCTATTGCTTCTTCAAACAATTCTAGTTTTTCTAATGTTTTTGCTTTTTCTAAATATCCTCCTATAAAAGTTTCATCAACTAAAACAGCATATTCAAAAGCTTTTAGAGCATCTTCAAATTTTTCTAACTCAAAATATTGTTTCCCTAATTGATGCCAAGCGACTTCACTATAAGGGTTTCTATCTATATATTTATTTAAAAAACGTATCGAAGCTTCATAATCTTCTTGCATTTCAAAGCAGTAGACAATATTGTATAATGACGAATAATCTTCATAATCTACATCAATACATTTTGCGAAATTCAATTGTGCATTCTCATAATCGTCTAAATACAAGTACTCCATTCCTATCATAGCCCATACATCTACAGGTTCTTCTACAAAATTCAATGATTTTTTTAAAATCTCAATAGCTTCTTCATGCTTCCTATGTTTCGATAAAATAGTTGCCTTTTGTATAAAAACTTCATCATTATTAGGAGCTACAGCTTCTATTTGTGAAATTAAATCTACAGCAGATTCATATTTATCTTCAAAAATAAAAACTTCCACTTTAAATAATTTAAGTGAAATACTATTAGGATGTTGTTCTAAACCTAATTGAATTGCTTTTTTAGCTAACGAATGTTTTCCTATGCTTAAATAATGTTGAATTATATTTTCAAATTCAGCAGCATCAAAAAAATAAACATTATTGGTTTTCAACATTGACTCAAACTTCGATAAAGACATGTACTTTGAATTTGAATTACTATATAAATCTACTACAAGAACCTTTTTTATATACATAAAAAAAATTTAGTTTTCAACAAACTAATTAACAATATGCCTTATTTACTTAAAAATCATTGGTTTTTATTCGTTTGATTTACTTAATTATTTGTCTATATTTGGGAAACGTCAAAAGACAAGTTAACAAATATTCAAAAATTATGAGCAAATTTGATGAGAAAGTAGAACTGTACCAAAACTTTATGGATAAAAAAGGTTTAAAATTTGATGCAGATTTATTAAAAGCAGTAACAAAAGGGTTAGGTCCTTCTATTTACAAAAGAGATGCTGAAACAGTTTCTGGTAGTGATGCTAAGGAATGTGAAACAGTAAAGAAAAACTTTTTAATTAAAAAGTTAGGTTTAGCTGATAGTCCTAGTTTAGATGAAGCTATTACTGAAGTTTTAGAACAAATTGGTAAATCTGAAAGAAGTAAATATCGTGCTGTTGTTTATTACCTTTTAACTAAGAAATTTAGCAAAGAGTCTGTTTACGGAATGTAATTAAAACCAGACTTAGTATAATAAATTAAAAAACCTGTATTTAACCAATACAGGTTTTGTTATTTTTGCAATAACAAACAACAAATTTATGTCTCAATTTATTAGTGTCTTCGACATGTTAAAAATTGGAGTTGGTCCTTCTAGTTCCCACACTTTAGGTCCTTGGAGAGCAGCTCAAGAATGGATTAAAAAACTTAAGGTTAATTCTTTATTTGATAAAACTATTGCTATTAAAGTAGACTTATATGGTTCATTATCTTTAACAGGGAAAGGACATGCTACTGATTTAGCAATACTTTTAGGTTTAAGTGGTACCGACCCTGAATTTATTCCTATTAAGGATATTGAAGGTATTATTAATAAAATTAAGAGTACTAAAACCATCTTATTTAATGAAGAAAAAGAAATTAATTTTCTTTTAGAGCATATTGTTTTTAATAGAGATTTTTTACCTTTTCATTCAAACGGACTTACATTTAGAGCTTTTGATAGTAATGATATAGAAATTTCTTCAGAAACATTTTATTCTATTGGAGGTGGTTTTGTGGTACAAGAAAACGCTCCTTTAAGTGAAAAGAAAGAAATTGACCACAAATTTCCTTACCCTATTAACAAAGCAATAGATTTAGATAATTATTGTAAGGACTTTACGAAAACGATTTCAGAAATTGTTTTTGAAAATGAACTTGTTTTAAAAACAGAAGATGAAATTAATACTAAATTAGATGGTATTTGGAATACCATGCTAGAATGCATGTACATTGGCTGTCATACTGAAGGTATATTACCTGGTGGTTTAAAAGTAAAACGTAGAGCTTTTTCTACACACAAAAAACTTATTAAAGATACTGCCTATACGAATAAAGAAGAATGGCTAACAGGTATAAGAACAACGAAAGTAAAGTTTAGAGAAATTTTAAAATGGGTAAGTTGTCTTGCTTTATCTGTTAATGAAGTAAATGCTGCTTTAGGTCGTGTTGTTACTGCTCCTACTAATGGAAGTGCTGGAGTTATCCCTGCTGTATTAATGTATTATATGGTAATAGAAAACCATGAAGCAACGATAGAACATGTTCGTAAATTTTTACTAGTTGCTGGTGAAATAGGTAGTGTTTTTAAGAAAAACGCAACTATTTCTGCTGCTATGGGAGGCTGTCAAGCAGAAATCGGAGTTTCTTCTGCTATGGCTGCTGCTGCATTAACCGAATTATTGGGAGGTACTCCTTCACAATGTTTAGAAGCTGCTGAAATAGCGATGGAACATCATTTAGGCTTAACTTGTGA
>CALISK010000402.1 GCA_938041625.1 uncultured Tenacibaculum sp.
AAATATTCTAATTCAATTCACGGAATTGTTAATTCTTATAAATACAAATCTGAATATATTGAAGTCTTTAGGTAACCTGATTCTGATTTTTTCTCCTTATAAAATAATTTTATTAATTAGGAAAAAATGATTATATTGTAAAGAGCTGTTAAATAGTAGTTTACATTTGTGTTGTTATGCGTTTATTCCAGTTTTAACAAAATACGCGAAAAGGCCAAAACGAAAATAGATTATATAAAAATTAACAAAAATATATCCCCAAAACTAAACATTTAAATTATGTTAAAATTAAAAGTTATTTTTTTAATCCTATCATTTTTTTTGGCTGTAACCAAAACTCAAGCACAATATTTATGGTACGAAAATGAGACTGAAACTGAGGCCATTTTACTCACTAACAGCAACTCTGGTATTTTTACTACAAATGAAACGAATCCAGACACTACCGGAGAAAACACAAATGCAACAAGCTCTAAATTTGTTAGACAAGCATTAGTAACTAAAGGTTTTACTTATTTTGAACTAGAACACCCTATAGAAACAGCTATAACATATACTGTAAGCTTAAAAGGATATATAGATGTTAAGCAAAATAAATTATCATCTAGCCCTAAACGGTTACGCTTGTATTTAAAAAATACAACTACTGGAGACCTAAAGTACAAACAGATAGTTTTTACAGTAGGTAAAGATTGGGAAAATTTTTCTTTTGTTTTTAATCCAAATGATTTCACAGCAAATGGACTAGGAAGCGGAGGTTATAACCAAATGTACATTGGTTATGGAAATGGAATATCTTCAAGTAAGCAGACAACCTATTTTATAGATCAAATTTATGGTACAACAGACCAAACGGTTATTAATACTACTCCAATATCGCTTCAAGGATCTTGGGGAGCTCGTTTGTATGTACGAGGTGGTGCAACTTTAGATAATTATGTTATGCCAGTTTCCGATGGCGGTAAAGGTTATGATTATCTAGCTGGAGCTCAAGAAATCATAAACAGTTATCCTACTATGGGGCATGTAATAACAAATGCTACTAATAATGCAAAAGCACATTTATGGACCTTAAGAACAAACGAAAATGTAGATGCTGTAATGGGTGTTTCAGGTGCTATAATAGATGAAGAGTTTGTACCTAGCTTGGCCAATGAACAAGTTATTATTGACGTGATTAATGAGTTTAAAAATGCAAATAAAAAAGTAATCTTGTACTTAAACGGAATGAGCCCTGCAAATAGAGCTACAGCAGTTGGAGCTCAATCTTGGAATGACTATGTTGCTCAATATTTCTCTAATAACGAACATTTAGCTTGGATGAATTTATGTGAGGGCTACATAAAACGTTTTGAAATACTAGGAGTAGATGGTTATTGGATTGATGCCTTTGGTAGTTATCCAGGTAATGATACTGAAAGAGCAGAATTTATACAAATGATACGCAATGTAGATCCAGATGTAATGATTACAGCTAATTATGATAAAGATTATTTTACAGATAGTAATGGTGATTATATAAAAGTGGATACTGATGGAATTGAGGATACTAATGAAATTGATTACAAAATCATAAAGTTGACAGCCAAAGATCCTTGGTCTGATATGACTGGAGGGCATATAACTCCTCTAAGGCAAGGAGCACCTCCTAATTCTTGGGCCTATGAAGAATTTACGGTAGCTGATATTCAAACATCACCGACAACGTCATATGATGGCTCTAAACTAGCCGTAAAGCACTTATTTTTGCCCATAAGGTCAACCTGGTCTAGTGAAAGGTCTGATTTAATGTTTGAAGGAAAACAAGCGTATCGATTTGTAAAAAACATTACGGATGCTGGTGGAGCTGTTACTTTTTCAACGACAACAGATACAGATGGTACTACTATGGAAGATGAAGAAACGGTGTTAAAATATGTTGATCAACAACTTGCAGCCAATGCAGCTGCATCACAATATATTCGTCCTTTAGGGGCTTTTCTTGTTGGAGAAGAACAAATATATCCTTGGTATGAAAATGAAGACGACACAACAACAGATCATATTACATTAGAAAGCACACTACATGGTACAACTACGGAAGATTTTTCTAATCCTTTTCAAACTGGAATTAATATCAGTAATACAGTTACTAAATTTGTAAGAGATGGAGGAAAAAAAGCTAGAATTTACTTTGATTTGCCAAACCCAATCACAGACCTCTCATCACTTAAAATATCTTTAAATGCCTTTATAAATCATAATAATCCATCTAGCATAGATTACAAGGTTCGAGTTTTTCTTCTAAATACAACTTTAAATACAAGGATTTATAAACAGATATCCATATCCGCAGCAAAAACTTGGGAAAACCTAGAATTTGATTTTAGTGGTCAAGGCACGTATCCTGACGGATATAATCAAATGGCAATAGGGTTTGCAAATGGAAATTCTTCTGGAGGAACTACAATTTATTATGTTGATAATGTAAAAGGATCAATCAATCAACATCTTATTAAGACTACTGCAAGAAAAGAATTTGTAAAGACTCCTATTAACCTTACTTCTCCTGATGAATCTCAGGTGAAACAGGACAACTCATCATTAAAAATATATCCAAACCCTGTAATAAATTCTTTTAAAATGTATAAAGAATTTAAATCTGTATCCATTTACACAATAACAGGCCAAAAAATATTAGAATTTTCTGGCAATCAAAGTAGTTTTGATATTTCGAATCTTAATGCTGGATTTTATATACTTAGAACTAATGATAGCGAAGTACTTAGGCTCATAAAAAAATAGGTTATTTACAAACTAAAATTACTCTAAGTTGTAAATAAAATCGACTATTCTTATTATTTTGAGCTTCTTAAAAACAGCACTGATTTTACACCTGTCAAATAAAACTTAAAAAATCAGGAGGAAAAAATAAAAAAACGAAAGCCCAATAATATATAAAATTAATTGTTGGTGAAAATCTACTTACGAAAGTCCTTACCGATTTTCTATCTGTGATTTATTTACTAATTTTAGTTCGTAAACCACGTAACTAATCTGATACAACAATATAGCGTTTAACCTAAAAAACATTCGATAAATTGACCGAATTACAAGAATATATAACTTCCTACTTTAAAATTAAAACTCCAGCTTCCGTTAGTTTCCAAAACCAGTGGAGATAAAAAATAAGTAATAACAACAATTTTAAAAAACGATCATCAATATGAAAGTTGAGATAGTTTTTTTATTTTAGTATAGTCATGAATAGAGCGCATATTCATGCTAAAAAATAGCAGATAAACTTCTAACGAACCCAGAAGATTGGAAATATAGTAGTGCTAGAAATTTTGAAGGAGGTTTTACCGTTTAAAAAATAGATGAGGTTGGGTTTATATAACTTAATTTAGATATGTTTTCTTACTCACTAATGCCACTAGTTTTGAAAACTAGTGGTAGCAAAAAGAGCTAACCTAAAGTTTAGTATATTTTTTTAATGCCCGACAAATATTTCTAATTTGGCTTTTAAAATATAAAAACAAACAAAAAGCTTCGGTTTATAGCTTAAACAGAAACAAAATTTTATTTTTATTCCTGTATTGATTGTGTTCGAAACGTTGTAAAAAAGTGCAAAATGAAAAAATGGATGATCTTTATAATTTTATTAACTCTTGTTTCTTGTAAAAAAAATAAGATTGAAAAATTCTATTATCCCAATAAAGCTGAATTTTTAAAGTTGTCTAAAAATAATCCTAAACTTGAAATTTCCTATTTCAATAACTTTGAGAAATTAATGGATACATTAGAAAAGCTCAATAATATAGATAATAAAGCTGTTTTTACTGTAAAAAGAGAAAAAATAGAATTTAACTTTATCTCATCTACCTTTTTTGGAAAATGTTTCAGTGCTCCTCGAATAAAGTTTTTTAACATTTTATCAATTTCAAAAGATTCAATATTTAAAGATGATACTTTCTATCCTTTTAATAGTTTAAAAATGTTATTAAAAAAGGATTTATTAAATTATGGAAAAGACCTTAACTATTCTAGTTCACCAAATGAACTTATTATTTCTATAACAGAAAAAAAGGAACATTTAGAAAATTTAGTACTAAAAATATTTAAAGAATTTAATAAAATACAATCTGAAACTAAAGATTCTTTGACTTTGAATATAAATTTTAACAGAAGACTTGAAATATTTCCTCCTCTTCCTAATCCTCCGCCTCCGCTAGTTTCCAAAACTAGTGGCAATAAAGAATAAGTAATCTTAATATAAAACTAGGGTGATTTTCTATTTTAGCATAGCTTTATGAGTAGAATTGATATTTAGACTAATAAATAGTAATAGTTAACGGATTTGTAACGAATAGTAGTACTAGAAATTTAGAAGAAGACTTTACTATTTTAAAAATAGAAGAGGTTGAATTTATAGATCTGTTTTTCTAAGAATTTTGAAAATAGTGTACTCTTTTTTTGAGAGCATAGAAAGAAATATTCTAAAAGAATTGAACTTTGTTATTATAATAAAAACAAAGTTAAGAAATAGTTACTTCTCAACTTTGTTCAATACTATTTTAAAGGTTTTTATTTAGGTACCTTTTTAAGAATATTTAGTTATTGGCTTAGTATACTCTTCTAAAAGCCCTTCTGTCATTTGCATTAAATAATTGGTTAGGATTCGTATTTCCACCAGCACAAGCTTGCATTAATGAGTTGGTATCTGATCCAGTTGGAGAACCATCAACATAAACTGCACCAACTCCAGCGCCACCTTCATCAGCACGTGACGGACAACTTTCTCTAGTTCTAAAATCAGTATGTCTAAATCCTATAGCGTGTCCTATTTCATGCGCCATTGTACGAGACAATTCATTTCTTGTAGTATTTAAAAGATTTATAGCAACGCTATTAATACCAAAAGATGGTGCTGGGTTACCGTTTCTAGGAAATCCTGCAGATCTACCTAAGGTAATTGTATTACGAATAGGGTCTGGTTGTTCTTGAAAAACAGTTACTCTAATATCGATATCATTAACTCCTTCTCCAGCTTGGCGTCGACGAAGACGTAAATCTAACCCTTGTCTATTGTATTGATTAATAGCACGATTAAGAGCTCTTACACCTAATCTACCTAAGCCATTACTCGTAAGGTCTACAATAAGAGTTCTAGTTCCATTATTAGGTATGTTTACTAAATTATTAGTCGTATAATGTCTTCTTTGTACTCCTTCAGAGTTACTGAATTTTTCAGCCAATTCATCAATTTCTTCTAGAGTTAGAAACATATCTTCAACAGCAACAACTGATTTTCCTTCGTATGTTGTTAAAAAAGCGTTTGAAGTACTAAAATATGCAGTTTGCAATTTTTCAATTACTGCTAGGGGTACTTCTTTTTTAGTAATAGGTTCAAGAGGAGCATTGTCTTCTGAATCACTACAAGAAGCAATAAATAACATTGCTAAAACGGGTAAAATAAATTTTGTTTTTTTCAAAATGATTGATTTTAATTAAAGGTTAATAGTGAGGTTTAGTTAATTTTTTAATAATTTCATTGTTAATAATTAACTGTTAAGTGTTTTTTGTTATGACAAATGTAGTATAATTTGCTAAAAAATAACATTTAAAGAATTTTTATTTTTTAATTTTAAATTGTTTAAAATTAAACTTAGAGTATAAAACGATATTAAATATTACAAGAAGGAGGCTTGAATTCCTTCTCAGAGAAAGTGCAGAAAAGTTTATCGAATGTTTAAATTAAGAATTTTGTAGAACAATAAATAAAAGTTGATATAATTAAGTAATTCAATGTATTTAGAGAAGATAAAATAGGAATCCTTGATCGTTATTTATGTAGAGAATATTAATTTTGTATTATTAATATTTCGACCCATTCTCGTTAGTTTTTAAAGCTATTGGCGATAAAGAATAAACAAGAACAACAATCTTAAAAACTATCTTAATATAAAACTTGAGATAGTTTTTCTATTTTAGCATAGCTATGAATAGAAATTATATTTATACTAATAAAAATTAACGGA
>CALISK010000403.1 GCA_938041625.1 uncultured Tenacibaculum sp.
GGAACCTAGGAAATTATTAAATAGCATAAATGAAAAAACAAGAGTAGATAATTCATGAATTTTTAAATGTTAAAAAAATCAATCAATGAATATTTTTTAGGTAATTTATTCAAAGGGTTTAAACGTTCTGTTTAATATGTATTAGTCACTTTTTGTTCACCTTTTTTATTTTGTTTTTTAGGTTATAAAATTACTTTTGTATCATAGGCTTATTACAAAAAAAGCAATGCAATTCAAAAAGGGTAAATTCTAAATATATAGAACCTTGTAAAAAAAATAACTAAAAATTAGACAAAACTTAAAAATAGAATAATGAAAAAAAAGATATTATTAGTTTGTTTAATAGGGTTGGTATGCATTTTTGAAGTGAATGCACTTCGTTCAATGTATGTAAATGATTTTTCATCCATTTTAGGTGACTCTTCTGCCGAAGATAATCTACTATCCTACGCACAATCCAATAACATAGAAACATTACTACTTTATGATCTTCATATTGTTAATGCCAATTATAACTTATCAAATCCTGCCACCAATTCCATTCTAGCAGACTTTATATCCAAAGCAAAAACAAGCTACGGAATAGTGAATGTTGGGGCTACTTCAGAAAACGGTAATTCCTTTACAAATGTCATAAACACTTATAATAACAGCAGAAGTGATCCGAACGAAAAATTTGATATTTATAATTTAGAATTTGAATTTTGGAACCCAAACTCTACGGATCCTGGTGAATATTATTGTACTAGATATTTAACTCCTAATGGTCTCCCATGTACTAACGATGGAGCCTTTCAGTTTTTTATGTCAACCTTACAAACGATGAGAAATCTAGCTTCTAATAATTCTCACCCTATTACAGTAGAAGCATATGTAGGCTGGCCAACAGAAGAACAAGCAGCTATTATAGGCGCTAATTTAGATAGAGTACTTGTACATGCTTATATTAGCGATCCTAATACAGCTTTCAGTTATGCAAAAGATAGACTTATTGATTTTGCAAATGGTAATCCAGAATTAGATGTGTCTATCATTTTTTCATCTGAACCTGAATTTATGCAAAATTGGCTAATTAATAACAATATGACTACTGCTGAAAATATTTTCACAACCGACTGGATGAATGGATCATCTGGGTGGGTCAATAATATTAATCTGATAGGATTTACATATTTTGCTTATACATTTAACGCAGATACTGTTCTTTCTATTAACAATCAAATGACTTATGAAAAGGTAATAATCTTTCCTAATCCTGTACAAAACATACTTTCAATTCGAAATGTTGATGATTTAAAAAAGATTAGAATGTATAATGGTATTGGTCAATTTATTTTAGAGACAAAAGAAAATGAAATTGATTTTATCATGTTGCCAAAAGGTATTTATATATTACAAATCTATACCGATAAAGGCATAGAAACAAAAAAGATAATAAAAGAGTAAACTTGAGAAAAAACAACCTGATCGTGTACTTAAATGCAGATTTGCAATCTTTGGTTACAGTATAGTTTGTTGCTAATGCTAGTTTTCAACCAGTAACAGGTAAGAGTAAGCAACAATAAATTAGCTTGGTTAATTAGTTATAATATGATAAAACATTAAATATCTGCATTACCAGAAACAATTCGTTCGTAAATAGTTTTTAATTGTGAATGTTTATACTGATCGTTAGAAGTAAAAGAATTAAAAACAGCATCATTTTTAAGAGTCATATTTTTATATATTAACAAACGAATACATTCTGTGACCCCAAACCAAGCCATATTTTCGTTTTCAAAATCTTTAATAGGCTTTGCAGTATAAGGAAGACCCAGCTACGATATAGTTTATTGCTACTGCTAGTTTTCAACTAGTAGCGGGTAAGAGTAAGAAACAATGCTAATTAGATACATATTTAATCATAATATTATGGTTTTTAAATTTGTCTAAAAAAGTTAGTTAATTAGAGTGTGCCACTAGTTTTGAAAACTAGCGGGAACAGATCGATTCGGACGCTAATGAAGGAAAAAAGTAGTTGTGATTATTCTTTGTTACCCATGACAATTTTTTTCGTCACTGTGAGGCACAAAACACAGCTACCGTTCGAATCCTTTCGAGTGGCGACAGCGGATTAAATAAGTGAAAATAAATTAGCTTAGTTATAATATGATAAAACATTAAATATCTGCATTACCAGAAACAATTCGTTCGTAAATAGTTCTTAATTGTGAATGTTTATACTGATCGTTAGATGTAAAAGAATTAAAAATAGCATCATTTTCAAGAGTCATATTTTTATCTATTAACAAACGAATACATTCTGTGACTGCAAACCAAGCCATATTTTCGTTTTTAAAATCTTTAATAGGCTTTGCAGTATAAGGAAGACCGTTGTATTTAGTTAAATTATTTTTTTCAGTTTGCCAATTACAGAAATCTAAAATAATAGGAATAATCTTTTTACCTTGTTCAAATGCCTTGGGTATTTCATGATTAAAAATATAATCCGTTTTCATAAAATTAGGACTAATCATAAAACACACAATATCCGATTCGTCAAAATGTTGTTGAATTTCTTTACTCCAATCATCAGCAGGTTTTAATTCAGTACAATACCAAGTTCCTACTTTTCCATCTCGTTGCAAGGCAGAAAGATGATCTTGAAAGGTATTTACCATGGCTAAATCCTTTTTTGAATACGAGATAAATATTTTTTTCATGTTTTTTAAATGCTGATTAAATGTAAAATGTTTAAACTGAATAACAGGAATACTTTTTCCGTTTGTTTTATCTAAATCAACACCACTTTTTTTGTTGAATTGATACGCAGTTATAAAACTAGAAGTCTCAACATGTAATTGATTGTAGTTAACAAAATTTTTACCATCCACAGAAAGATATGCATCAGGTATCGGTTTTTCTTTTATTAAATATTTGATTCGATGTTCTTTATTGTTTTTTTGATGTTCTTTATTATTATGAAAAATATTATAGTCAACAATTTCTTCATCCCAATACAAAGCGATTACATCAAAGTAAATTTCTTTTAGAATTTTGTTAGTATCTGTATGTAATTCCATTCCTTTTATAGAAATACTAATGGTAAGCGCTTCAAAATTAAGTTGAATTAATGCTTTTCCTTTCTCTTTTTTATCTTCAGAAGTAATCGTAAATAACAATTGATCTTTCCAGTACAATTTTTTCTCAGGGTTTCCACCATAAAAACAAATTAAACGGTTCATAAACCCAAACGGAATAAAGTGTTCAAACTTTAAAATTAAATTGGGATTTTGTAAATCGTGAAACAAAAAATGATGGTACTCATCAGTATCTGCTAATGGTAAATACCCAGGAATAATGTACGTAGGTTGCTTGCTATCTGTAGTATCAAGAAATATTACTTTGTTTATTAACAGTACATCAATTAATTCTTTAAAACCTTTGAATAATTTTTCAAATTCAATTTTAGGAACCTTTCCTTTATTATCAAGTATAATTTTTGTGGTTAAAATATGTTCATGAATAAATTGTACAACAGTTACTGGGTTTAACCAAACAAGGTTTTTAAGCTTATTGTGATTAGGATAATAAAGCACGATCCCTTTTTTACATAATTGATCTAAAGTTGTTATTAAAAAGGATTTTTGTACTTCTTCTGGAGCAGGATAGTAGGGGAATAAATCAGCTAAAGATTTTGCTTCAGGTTCTTCTCTTGTATCATCTCGTTTATATTTATTGATGTAATTTATTAATTCAATTTCATACTTTGGTTTTTCTTCTTCTTTTGCTTTAGCAGTAATTTGTTCTAAAACTTCTTCTTTTAAATACTGTAAGCTAACTTGTAGTTTTTTACTTTTATGTACCGCTTGTTGAGATAATGAAATAAAAAATTCATTTTTAATATTCAGTTCTTGTGTGTTTTCGTTGGTTGTATCTCTAATTTCATTGGGTTGGTCGGCACGTGTTTGTACCAATAAAATAGGTTCTGTTTCTTCTTGAGTAGTACTGTTTTTGTTTTTTGAATAAAAATAATTTAATTGGTATAACCAATAGTTTTTATTAAAATGAATAGTACCAATATCATTACTATCTGCTGCGTGAGTTTGGTTTTTATTAGAATGTTGACTCCAAAATAATAAGTTAATAGAATCATTGGTTAAAAAAGCTTTATAAATACCATGATAATAATCTTGCCCACCAAAATCATAAAAGTTAGCTAATAATTGTTTTTGATCATCGAAATATTCTTGAATGGTTAAAATATGTGTAGAGTCTGTTGTGGTAAATTCTTTTAATTTTTGATGTATTAAATAGTGTAAAAAAGAAGATTTACCCGAAGCATGATTCCCTAATAATAAAACTTTTGTAGGTAATTTTATAGTTTCCTTTTTCTGTTTTTCTTCTTTAATAATTTTAAGGGCAATACTTAAATGATTATCAAAAACTTCTAGCTGAATGTTGTGTTTTTTCTCTAAAAAATTTTCATTTAAACTTATAAATCGAAGATTTTTAATTTTTTCAATGTTTTTAATTTCACTTATTAAATTTGTGTTTAAATGCAAGATTTCAATATTTTCAAGGTTTTCTAGATTTTCAATTTTAGATATTTTGTTTTCTGATAACTCAATTTCTTTAAGGTTTTTTAAATTTTTAAGGTTTTCAATTTTTTCTATTCTGTTATGATTTAAATTAAGTGTAATTAGATTTTTTAAATTTTGAAGATTTTCAATTTTCTTAATAGAATTATATGACAAATAAAGTCTCCTTAAGTTTTTTAAATTTTGAAGATTTTCAATTTTAGATATTTTATTTTCTGATAATTCAAATACTCTTAACTCGTTAAGAGTATCTAAGTTTTCAATTTTAGGTATTTTATTTTTATAAAGAATAAGTTTATTTAACCAATTTAAATTTTGAATATTTTCAATTTTTTCAATTTTATTTACAGATAATTCGACTATAGTTAGTTGGTTAAGAGCATCTAAATTTTCAATTTTTTCAATTTCATTATAAGATAAATTTAATTGGTTTAACTGTTTTAATCCTTCAAGGTTTTCAATTTTAGATATTTTATTATTTGATAAATCAAGAGAAGTTAAAAAGTTAAAATTCTCAAGGTTTGCTATTTTATTAATAAGGTGATTTGTTATTTTAAGATGTGTAACTTGATTATCATTATTAACTTTATAAATGTTGTTAAAATGAGAATTTTTTAATATTTCTAAATTGTCTATTTCTATAAACTCAATATTATAAAACGCTTCTAATTCTAGTATTTCTTTCGGTTTTTGGTTGTTTTCTTTCATTTTTTTAAATAGGAGTGGTGTTAAAAATAGAAAAAGAGGATTATTTTTCGGTATTATATATCATGTTTTTTATATACTTAATAGTTTTTCTTGCGTTAGGGATTGTAGCATTTGTTGGAGCTCTTTAAAATGTATGACGAATACATTTTAAAAGCGACTGCGAAAAGCCCGACCCTTGGGGAACGCCCTAATTATTATTCAATAAAAAAGATTCTTGAAACCCCTACTCTAGCCTTTTTCAACTTTAATATTTTTAACTTTAAAACGTATTATAGTATCTTTGAGAAAATTATTTTCCGTTGAGTAAGCAATCTATTGTAAACTACTATCAAAAGTCTACAAAAACCAAGGAGGTTTTAGAACAATTACAACACGACAAAAACCACTTTCAAATATCGAATTTGGTAGGTTCGTCGTTGTCTTTCGTTATTTCCGAAACATTTAAAAAAATAGACAAACCCTACTTATTAATTTGTAACGATAAGGAAGAAGCTGCTTATTATTTAAATGATTTAGAACAATTATTAGGTGAAAAAAATGTGTTGTTTTATCCGGGTTCCTATAGAAGACCCTACCAAATAGAAGAAACAGACAATGCTAATGTATTGTTACGAGCAGAGGTTTTAAACAGAATAAATTCAAGAAAAAAACCTGCGGTAATTGTTAGTTACCCTACTGCCCTATTTGAGAAAGTAGTTACTAAAAAAGAATTAGAAAAAAATACTTTAAAAATAAAATTGAATGAAAACCTTTCTATCGATTTTATTAATGAAATACTATTTGAATATAATTTTAATCG
>CALISK010000404.1 GCA_938041625.1 uncultured Tenacibaculum sp.
TAGCAGAACAAGTAGCTTGGAAGCCAGGAGATGAAATTATAATAGGGCCTACAGATTTTTATGAAGCAGCAGGAGGAAAATCAATTACACAAAGAATAGGAATATCATCAATAGAAGGAAAAGATATTAATTTAGGAAAAGGGGTAGAAGCTTTTCATTGGGGAAAGTTACAATATGCAACTACAAATGGAATGAGTTTGGTTGAGGAGAATATAGTTCCTACACCAACAGGAGATTTCTTGTATGGTATTGTTCCCAATAATCCTAAAATATTAGATGAGAGGGCACCAGTAGGTAATTTAACAAGAAACATTGTTATTCAATCACCCGATGATGAGAAATGGAAAAATGAAGGATTTGGAGTGCACATAATGATTATGCCTACATCTGTTGCACATTTAAATGGAGTAGAGATAAAAAGAGGAGGGCAACGAGGCCGACTTAGAAGATATCCTTTTCACTGGCACATGTTAAGTTATAGTGGGTCTACTAATTTAGGAGATGCTAGAGGGCAGTATATTCAAAATTCAACAATTAATGAATCAAAGAACAGGGGGATTGTAGTACATGGTACTAATGGTACTTTAGTAAGTAATAATATTGTGTATGATGTAAAAGGACATGCTATTTTTACAGAAAATGCAGCAGAACGTAGAACCGTTTTCGATCACAATTTAGTATTAAAAGTTAGAAACCCAGAAGAAGAGTTTGCAATTAAAAAACATGAATTAAGCGCTTTTAGAAGAGGCTCATCTGGTTTTTGGATTAGTAACCCTGATAATACTACGATTAACAATCATGTAGGAGATAGTGAAGGTACTGGATACTGGTTAGCATTCCCGTCAAGATTATTTGGAGAAAGTTCACAAGCTTTATATGAAGATGGAGAAATAATGAATCCAAGGAGAATGCCTTTCAGAGTTTTTGAAAATAATACCGCACATTCATGTAAAAAAGATGCACTTCATAATGACAATCCTGAAATAGATGAGGAAGGAAAGACTGGTGGTAGTAATCATAAGAATTATATTTCAGATGAAACAGGTAGAAACGTAAACTGGCCTAGAGATACATGGAAACGGTTTACCATTAAAAGGTTTAGTGGTTGGAAAAGTAATGCTACGGTATGGGAAAGAGCAACGTATGTAAATGCTCTAGAAACAATAGGAGCTGATAACGAAGATACTTTTTTTGCAGGATCAGGAACTAGAGGTCTCATTATTGGTGGTTTAGTAATAGGTAGAAGTTTAAACCATGCTAAAAATGAATCACCAATAAACAATAAACATGTTTCAAATGCTTTTGCAAGTTATCATCATACATTTGATGTACAAGCAAACATAGTTATAAACTTTCAGCCTACATTAAATAAAGCTTCAGGAGTATTTGGAGTCACTGACTATTACTTAAGACCCGTAGAAAAAGGGCATTGGTTAAGTAAAGGAAATATTCTAGTAAATAGCCACCCAGGAGTAAGATTAACAGCAAGCGAAGCCAATGGAGCTTCAAAAGTAAGTCCAACAGAACCTCATTTCAATTTAGCTGGAGCTATTTGGGATGCTCAAGGACAATGGGGACCTAAAAATAATTACTTAGTTCCAAACGAACTTTTTTATACTTATAATAGTACAATAACTACAATAGCCCCTAATCCAGAAATTAGTGGAGGGGTTAGTGTTGAAGGCCCTTTTTATGCTTTAGATGATTTTAGAGTTACCGCAGAGAATGGATCTATTAATGCAGATGGTAAAACATCTATGATATTTACTCGCTATAATGATGATTTAGACGAAATAGATAATTTTACTTTGCACTTTAATAGCTCTGGATTATTACAAAACATGAAAGATTTTGCAGCAAAAAAAGGAGGCATTTTTGAAGTAAACTATCCATTACTTGATAATATATATGATTTAAATTTTTTAGTTGGTAATTTTTTATCTGAAGACGATGAATTACTTATTGCTTTTGAATTTTCTAAAAACAAAAATGCAACTGTTAGAGGTTATGATAGAAGTTATACTCTTGAAAATGATTTAGACCATTTTGACTTCGTGAAAAAATCTAATTTTCAAGAAGTTAAAAATTCAGTTACCGCTGCTTATTGGCAAGATAAAACTAATGAAAAAGTATGGGTAAAAATTAAAGGCGGTTTTGTTAATCGTCCATTAGATATACATGGAAAATGGGAACCTAATATCTATCAGCAATTTTTAATCCGTATTTGGGAACGATAAATAACAAAGTACTTAGTACTAAGTAAAAAACCAAAAAATGAAATCAATTTTAAAAGGGGGAGTTTTACTAATAATTTTGTTAGTAACAACAAATGTAATATCTCAAAATTTGAATAGTGAAGGTTGGACAATTTTAGATATTAAAAATGCAGAAAAAATTATATATATAAGTAGTGTTGAAGGGAATGATGCAACAGCACAAATATACGAGTCAAGAGCATCTGTAATTGGAAACAATCCTTTTTTACCATCAGGAGCTATTAAGGCTTTTAAAACAATAGAAGAAGCTAAGAAGATAGTTAATAATGGTGAGGCTACCTGGATTTTATTTAAAAGAGGAGATGTTTTTACTGAAGGATTATTTAGTATAAGTGGTAAATCGGCAGAAAAACCTTTAGTGTTTGCTTCTTACGGTGCTAAAAAAGAAATGCCTTTATTTCATATAAACGGATTAAGTGCGTTTAGAAATAATACCAAAACATTAAAATATGTTTATGTAATTGGGTTGTCATTTTATGTACCTACTCGGAACCCTGATAGTGCAGAGTTCACTGGTTTTAAAGAAGGAGGACCAACAGGTATTTCATTACTCTGTTTAGATGGAAGATGTGAATTGAATACGATTTTGATAGAAGGTTGTGTTTTTCGTTTTTTTAGGGGTAGTTCTATACAGCGTCAAAATGATGGTGTTGTAAAAAATATTAAACTAAGAAGAAATTTAATATTAGATAATTACGGGCATAATTCTCACAGTCAAGGGTTATTTACAGGATTAGTTGATGGTTTTTTATTAGAAGAGAATATTTTTGATCACAATGGATGGTACAAACAACAAATAGAAAAAGGACAAAGTAATTCTTCTGAAGGGCAAGCAACAAAATTTAATCACAATACTTATTTTCAAAATGCTAAAAATGTAATATTTAAAGAAAATGCTTTTTATCGTACAAGTAGTATCGGTACAAAATGGACTGCGAATGATGGAGAAGCAAGTGCTTCTAATATAGAGATTGTAAATAATTTATACTACGATTTTGAAGTGGGTATTTCAATAGGAGGAAATAAGACAGATGCTCCTTATCGTTTTAAAAATATAACAATTAAAGAGAATGTATTTAATTCTGCAGGGCTTTCTAGACAAACTAATAGAACTTTAGGATGGAATGTTGAGATTAACGATTGGGATAATGGTGTTTTAGCAAGTAATTATATTGTTCATCAAAATAATGATGAAGTTGATAATGGTAATGGAATTATTCTTAAAGGTCAAAATAGAAATGTAACGATAGAGAATAATAAGCTATATAATCTTAAGAATACGAATTATCTTAATCTTGATATTGATGGAATGCAAGAATATGAAAACACGGTTATTAAAAACAATAAGTTTTTTAAAATAGACGAAGCATCGAAACACGTATTTGGGAAGATTGCTTTTCCGAGTTCGGGTTTAAGATTAGAAGATAATAAATATATAGGAAAAGAACCTTCGTTTAGAGTAAATAGAAAAACAGAGACCCTAGAGGAATGGAGTACAACATCAAAAGAAGATATTACAAATAGTAAAGAAGTACCCGATTATAAAGATCCTACGCGTAGTTTAGAAAGATATGTTACAGAAGTATTAGGATTGACTTCAATGGATGATTTTTATACAAGTTTAAGGGAGCAAAATATATTGAATTGGAGAAAAGAATACACTACAAAAGTTATTAATGATTGGATTAAAAATGGGTTTAAAAAGGAAGGTGCTTTAGGTATTGATGATATAGATGAAGTAACTTCAAATAAGTTTTTGATATATAATTATGGAGATGGAAGCTTTAAACTTCAGTCGAATGTTTTAACATTAGTAGATACTTTAGAGGTTTTAGATTTAAATGGAAAAGTGTTATACGAAGTTACATTAAAAGACCTTTATGGTGATATCTATAACCTATCTAGCGGACTTTATTTTTTTAGATTTATGAAGGAGAATCAACAAGTAACTGTAGTTGAAAAGTATTTGAAATATTAAAATGAATTTCAATATTCCCCCCGCGAATATTTTAGATATGAGAATATCTTAATAGACAAATTAGCCAATAGTAAATTTATCGGTTTAGTTTATAAGCTATTGGTTCAATTTGTCTTAATAAGTGAATTTATCAAAATTAATTAAGTAAACATTATCATGTGTTTTTATACAAATAGAATAAAGATTCTTGATAAAGGAAATAGAGGTTTTAAGAGAACAATAAAATAGTAGGTTTTGTAGTTTAAATATCTTTTTATAAACAACTAACAAAAAATCAAAATAGATAACAGAACTACAATTCCTATTAAATAAAGCAAAGGATAAAAATATTTTTATTCTAAATAATATCATAAAATTATGAAATCAACTACTTTAAAAAGAGAATATATATTTAAGTATGTATTATTATTTACATTAACAGTAAGTATCTTAAATTGTTCTAAGGATGATGAGGATACAGTATCGGAAATTGAGAACCTTTTAGAAAATCCTGAGGATGGACCTGCTGCTGGAAATCCAAATGGTAATTCTCTAATACCAAATGAAGCTAAAACAGAAGATGTATCTAATCCAGATACTGTAGTAGGAGATGGAACACCAGAAAGTTGTAATTGTGATGCTGTTGTAGAAGCTGTAGCTAAAGGAGGCAAAATTACTTTTAATTGTGGATCAAATCCTGTAGTTATAAAAATGGATAAACCTGCAAAAGTTTTTAATAATGCAAATAAAGAAGTCGTTATTGATGGAGGAGGTTTAGTAACGTTAAGTGGAGAAGGAAAAACAAGAATATTGTATATGAATACCTGTGATCAAAATCAGGTTTGGACTACAGGTCAATGTCAAAATCAAGATCATCCAAAGTTAACCGTTCAAAATATCACTTTTACAAACGGAAACTCAATAAACGAAAAAGAGTTTGATGGAGGTGGAGCAATATGGGTTCGAGGAGGAAGACTTAAAATAGTAAACTGTCGTTTCTTTAATAATAAATGTATTGGTACTGGTCAAGATGTAGGAGGAGGAGCTGTTAG
>CALISK010000405.1 GCA_938041625.1 uncultured Tenacibaculum sp.
TGATTTGGCTGTTGGTTTGAAATTCATAATTTCGAATTAAAATTTTTTTAACATTTTTAAAGGCATAAAAGGCATTAAAAGTTTAATAAAATACCATGGCCAATAGGGAACAAATGAATTTGATTTTTCCTTATTAATAGCTTTTGCTAAAAGTTTAGATCCTTTATCAAGAGAAATCATAAATGGAGGTGGTTTACGAACAGCATCGGTTAATTCTGATTGTATATACCCTGGGAATATCGTAGACACTTTAATCGGTTTATTAAGTACATCAATTCGTACGCCTTCCGCTAAACTTTTTAAAGCTGCTTTCGTAGCAGCGTAAACAGTCATTGCCCTTGGATGACCTCTAAAGGCAGACATGGATGAAATAGCCACTAAATGACCTTGGTTTTGTTCTCTGAAAATTTCCATGGCAGCTTCCATTTGATTAATAGCACCACAAAAATTAGTAACTGCTGTTTGCATGTTTTGTTCAGGATACCCTTTTCCAAGCGAAGCCCCTTTACCCATACCCGCATTTACTATAACACGATCTAAGGTTTCGTTGTTGTTACTTTTAAAATCTTCTTTAAAAGCATGAAAAACCTCAAAAACATCTTTCTGTTGCGTAACATCTAAAGCTCTTAAAAAAACATGAATGTTAGGATTTATTTCTTGTAATTCTTTTTTGAGTGCTTCTAGTTTTTCCATTCTTCTAGCACACAAAGCTAAATTACATCCTTGTTTTGCAAACTCTTTAGCCATACCATTGCCTAAACCAGAGCTTGCACCTGTAATTAAAATATTTTTTCTTGCCATTATGTTTCATGTTAACATCTAATTATTTCACTTAAAAAGAAATCAATGGGTTTTACCACATTGTCAAAGGCATACTATGAAATTAGAATATGTAAAATTGTATTATTCCAAAATTAGAAAAAAGGGATAGGATAACATTTCACCTATGTTAAAAAAGAAGTAATACGATTTATGTATTAAAAACTTAACAAGGATTTAAATACAAGGGGGAGCGAAAGATATGTTTTAGGGTTAATTTGTTTATTTTATGTTATTTATAATCTTGTGATTGTTGCTTCGAGAGCTGAGAAAAGAAATTTCAAGCGGATTTGATGACAAAAACGAAAATTATGATTCGACTTATTGATAAAAAATTTGAAAATCAAGGTAGCAGTGTTGGCATAGAGATAAAAAGCTGTTTGAGCTTTTGGCGAGTTCTTTTTATCTGTGGCTGGTGATGCCGTAGTATTTTTTAAATTTTTATCATCCGTCTTGATTTTTGCTTCTTTGTATCAAGGCAAAGAAGAAGGAAGTTGTGATTTTGTAAGTGATTTAAAAAGGTATCAATGGTAGTGATTTTCGATAGAAAATAACATCGAGAAGCGATAATTACAAAACGAAAATAAGGTCCTCGATACAAATTTTCTTCGTTTCTCTTCGAAAATTCACTCGAACTAATATCCTTTTTATATCAATAAATATCTTAAAATCAACCATTAATTTCTTCCGACTACTCCTAGGTTTAAATCTATTGATCCCATTAGTAGAACAAGACTATATACTAGATAGACATTAAAATGAATTCGCTCTTATTCTACTCAAACTTTGCTGTGTAATACCTAGGTAACCTGCGATGTGACCTAGTTTAGCACGTTGAAAAATATCAGGATAATAGTTTATTAAATCGCGATATCTTTCTTCTGCATTTTTTATTTGTAAACTGATGGCTTTTTTACCAACTTCCAACATAATTTCAGTAACTGCTAACCTCACAAATCGCTCTAAACTTTTAGATTTTTCAAAGCCATTCTGTAATTGATCATATGTAATAGCCCATACGAGGGTATTTTCAATAGCTTCGATACCTGAAAAACTAGGGGTACGTTTAAAAAAACTTTGAGAAGAGGTGATCATCATTTCTTCTTTGGCAAACCAATTGGTAATATCATTTCCTTTACGATCGTAATAAAAACTTCGAAGCATGCCTTTTTCTATTAAAAATAAAAAATCACATGTTTTACCTGGCTCTATAACAATATCATTACGCTTAAAACTGATTTTACGAGATTCTACAAATAAGATTTGAGATACTTCATCATTAATTAAATCTCTGTCTATTTTTATCATTTAAATGCTTTTCAATAAACAGCATTTCACAAAACTAATTTTGTAAGCTGATTAAAAGTGTTTTTAAAACGATTTAAATGTAAGCTTATTTTTATAAGAAAAAGATACTTAATTACAATTTTAAATATGAGTATAGAAGAAATTAAAAGATTAAAACCCAATAATTAGTTTAGCAATCCAGAAGTAAATTAAGATTCCAAAAATATCATTACTGGTAGTAATAAAAGGACCGGTTGCAATAGCAGGATCGATTCCTCTTTTATCTAAAAATAACGGAATAAAAGTTCCTATTAAACCAGCAACAATAATTACAACAATTAAAGAGACTGAAATGGCCAAAGCTTTTTGAAATTCACCGCCATAAGCCCAAATAAAACCGAATAAAACAATTGCTAAAACAAATCCGTTTAAGGCGGCTAATAACATTTCTTTAACCAAACGATTATTAATACTTCCTTTTACATCATCATTTGCCAAACCTTGCACGATAATTGCAGAAGATTGAACTCCAACATTACCAGCCATTGCAGCAATTAAAGGTGTAAAGAAAAATAGAACTGCATTATTACTAAAGATGTTTTGAAAATTTTCCATGATTAAAAAAGCACCAATACCACCAATTAAACCTAAAAACAACCAAGGCAAACGTGCTCTAGTAAGTTCCCAGATAGTATCATCTGCTTCTACATCTTGTGTAATACCTGCAGCTAACTGATAATCTTTATCTGCTTCGTCTTTAATAACATCTACAATATCATCAATTGTAATTCTACCCACTAAAATACCCAATTCGTTTACTACAGGAATCGCTTCTAAATCATATTTTCTCATAATAATAGCCACATCTTCGGCTTCATCATGAACGGAAACGGAATCTACTCTTGGTATATATACATCTGCAATTTTAGATCTGGTAGAGGCCATTAATAAATCTTTTAAAGAAAGACGACCTTTTAGTTTTCCTGCGTCATCTACCACATAAATAGAATGTACACGGGTTACTTCTTCTGCCTGTTGGCGCATTCTGGTTACGCAACCTAAAACCGACCAGTTCTCGTTTACTTTTACCAATTCTTTGGCCATTAAACCACCGGCAGTATCTTCATCATATCGTAGTAATTCTACAATTTCTTTAGCGTGCTCTTCATCTTCTAGCTGCTTTATTACTTCCTGCTTTCTTTCATCAGGAAGTTCTGCAATTACATCGGCAGCATCATCAGTATCTAACTCATCTATCTCTTCTGCAATTTCTTTTGCAGAAAGTTGTTCTAATACTTTTTCACGTACATCATCATCTACATCCATTAATACTTCAGAAGTAGTTTCACTATCTAAAAGTCTAATAATATAAACAGCTTCATCAAACGTTAATTCGTCTAATACTTCTGCAATATCAGCATGGTGTACATTGGTAAATAAATCAGAAAGAGCTTTACCTTTTTTATGGGTAATTAACTCAGAAACGTTTTCAAGAAGTGCTTTCGTTATCTCTATTGCCATCTTTTGCAATTTTATCCGTCAATACTATGAATTCTTGCACCGATAATTGTTCGGGACGCATGGCAAATATAGGATCTTCTTTTAAAGTAACCGAAAGATTAAATGATTTTAAACTACTTCTCAGCATTTTTCGTCGTTGGTTAAAAGAGGTTTTAACCACTCTAAAAAATAACTTTTCATTTACAGGTAATGTATAATCTTGTTTTCTTGTTAAACGAATCACTCCAGAGTCTACTTTTGGTGGAGGATTGAAGACGCCAGGAGGAACAGTAAAAAGATATTCTACATCGAAAAAGGCTTGTGTTAACACAGAGATAATTCCGTATACTTTACTTCCTTCTTTTTCTGCAATACGTTTGGCTACTTCTTTTTGAAACATTCCAGAAAATTCTGGAACTAAATGACGATACTCAATCGCTTTAAAAACAATTTGAGAAGAAATATTATAAGGGAAATTACCAATAATAGCGGTTTGATTTCCTTGAAAAAGTGTATTTAAATCTTGTTTTAAAAAGTCACCTTCAATAATGGTGAATTTTTCAGTAGAAGTATCTAGTTTTATATGTTCTACAGGAAAAGTTTCTTTTAGGTAAGCAACAGAATCTCTATCCAATTCCATTACCGTAACTTTTGTTTTTTTTTGAAGTAAATACTTCGTTAAAACACCCATTCCAGGACCAATTTCTAATACATGATCATAGGTTTCTTCTGTTAATGCATCGGCTATTTTTTCAGCGACGTTTTCATCGGTTAAAAAATGTTGTCCTAAATGTTTTTTTGCTCTTACAGTCATTTATTTATTTTCCTGTGTTGTTTTATAAATTTAGTAGGATCTACATATCCTTTAGTATTGGTTGAATATCCGCCGCCCAAAGGTAAACTAATATCATCTCTTATTTCTAAGTGTAAATGTGCCCAATAAGCACCATTAGCAGTACCAATAGTTCCTATTTTAGTTCCTTTTTTTATCCAAGTATTCGATTTCACTAATATGGTATCACAATGTGCATATAAAGACTCTACGGTAGTTTTATTTGGTGAAAAATGAAGTACTCGAATTACATTTCCCCAACCACCTTCATGATTTTTAGTTTCTTTAACATAACCATTAGCAACAACAAATATAGGATCTCCTAAATCTGAATTGCCTCCTTTTACAGAATTCCAATCATCGCCCAAATGGTCATTCTTTTGAAATTTTTGAGCATTATAATATCCTTTTGCGTTTGGTTTTCCTACCGGAAAATCGAAACCATAAGTAATATACTCTTTTTTAATGGTATCTTTAGGAATAACATTGGTAATAATAGCTTTTTCTTGAGAAACTATTTGCGGTGCTTTTTTTTCTTT
>CALISK010000406.1 GCA_938041625.1 uncultured Tenacibaculum sp.
AGAAGGAACAAACAATGAACATTTTGTACACATTTCTGGTTTAATCGATGATATCAGAGAGAACGACAAAGTAGAGTTCGAACTTAAACAAGGAAAAAAAGGAGTTAACGCTGTTAACGTTAGAGTTTTATAATATATATAACAACTTTCAATTTTTTAAGAAATGTAAAAACCATCAAATTTTGATGGTTTTTTTTTATGCTCTAAATAAAAAAAAGATTAGTTATAAAATACGAAGAAGTGACATAAAGCCACTTCTTCGTATTTTATCTATTTATTTAGATGGATAAAACTAGTAATCCAATTTTTTAAGATAATCTAGTTTTAATTGCCAAATATCTAATTCATCTTTAAAGCCTTGTATTCCTTTACGTACATTTTGTACTAAAGGATTATCTTCAGTTGCATTAGAAATAAAACTTAAGTTATTTTCAAGTTGCTGCATATCTCTAACAGATTCACTAATTTTCTTACGAATAAAAAATTGTTCACTGTCTAGTTTTCTATAGTCTTCTTGAACTAGGTAATTATCCACAACATTTTTAAACTTCATCATTTCTATTTCTTCACGACCTAAGTTTAAATTCATTAAATGTGCATCAACAGCTTTATTGAATTTACCATCTAAATGGCGAGCATTTCTAGGTAAAGCACCTAAATTTCTCCATTTTTCAATAGTTTCCTGTATTTGTTCAATAGTTAAACTTTCAGAGGCTTTAAATTCTTCGATGAATTCTTTTTTAGCAACTACAACAGCTTCAGATTCCTTATTTAATCCATTCCTATGAGCATTTAATCTATCAAAATAGTCGTTACAAGCTGTTTTAAAACGTTTCCAAATATCATCTGAAAACTTTCTTGGAACATGTCCAATTTTTTTCCAATCAGATTGAATACGTTTCATTGTATTCGTTGCGTTTTCCCAATCTTCGCTAGTTTGCATGCTTTCTGCTAACTCAACCAATTCCATTTTCTTTTTTAGATTCTCAGTTTGAGAAGACTTTTCTATCTTATAGAAAACATTTTTAGCGCTATTAAATCGCTTAGTAGCTTCTTTTAATTTTTGCCAAACAGCCTCACTTTTATTATAAGGAAGTTTACCTACATTAAAATACTCTTGGCGAAAGGCTTCAATATCTTTTATACTTTTTTGCCAATCTTTATGATTTGCATTTTTTGTATAATCGTATGCGTTTATTTTTTCAATTACAATCAATTTTGCATCAATAATTTCTTGATGCTTCGACTTCATATCTCTGTAGTAATCATGCCTTTTATCGTGTAACTTTTTTGTAGCATCACTAAAACGATTCCAAACATCATCTCTAAACTCTCTGCCTACAGGGCCAATATCTTCTTTCCATAAACGGTGCAACTCTTGTAACTCTTTAAAAGCTACATTTACATCCTCTATCTCAGATAATGCTTCAGCACGAACAATTAACTTTTGCTTTTCTTCAAGATTATGTTTAAAATCTAATTCTCTAAAATCTTGATTTAAATGCAATAAATCATAAAAACGTTCTACATGATGATGATAGGTTTTCCAAGTATCATTATATCGTGTTCTAGGTACAGCTCCAATTGTTTTCCAACGACCTTGAATTTTTTGAAACTCATTGTACATTGTTTTAGGATCCGCATTTTCAATTAGAACTTTTAATTCATTAATAACTGAATTTCTTTTCTCTAAATTGTCTTTTAATTGATTCTCAAGCTGAGAATAATAAGCATCACGCTTTGTTTTATATTCTTTTAATAATTGGTTGTATTCCGATTTAATCGGACTAGAGAATTGAAAGTCAATAGAATTTCCTCCTTCTGCTAAAAATTCTTCTTTTTTCTCTGATAATAATTTACCGAATTTTATATTAAAAGCATTTTTAATAGCATCGGAATTGTTTTTTATAAGTTGTACAGGATTGTTTTTAATTAGTTTTTGTAATTCAGAAACTAACGATTCTAACTCCATAGAGTCATAATCTAACATAGGAATTTTTACTTCCTCTTCCTTTTTTTCAGAGTTTTCAGCGACAACATTTTCAATTTCATCTACAGCCGTTTTAGTTTCCTCAGAAATAGGGTTTTCTAATACCTTTTCTGTACTTTCTACCTCTTTAGCAACTACAATGCTTTCAACTTCCTCTATAGCTGTTTTAGTTTCTTCAGAAATAGCATCTTCAGCTACCACATTTTCAACTTCACTTTTAGTAGCTTCTGTTTCTTGAGAAATTGGATTTTGTAACGCATTTTCTGCGTTTTCATCTACATTGTTGTTCTTATTTTCTAACATGTTAATAATGTTTAAGTTCCGTTAATTTCGTTTATAAAGATAATGATTATTGCATAATGGTTTACCTAAATAGTAAATCGATTTTATAAGAGTATGATTCTTTAACTTATTTTTGCCAAATATCCCACGCTTTTTCAGCTTGAAGTTCCAGCATTTCTAAGCCATTTTTTATAGTAGCACCTTGTTTTTTTCCTTTGTTTAAGAATTGTGTTTCTGCCGGATTGTATATTAAATCATATAAAATATGTTTATTAGTTATAAAATGATAAGGAACACTGGGTGAATCATGAATGTTTGGGTGTGTACCTAAAGGTGTACAATTAATAATTATAGTATGTTTTTCTATTGTTTTTTTGCTTAAACTTTCATAGGTTAATATATCATTTCCATCTCCATTTCTTGAAACAAATTTATATTTAATATTTAGTTTCTTAAGTGCATAGGCTATTGCTTTTGAAGCACCACCTGTTCCTAAAATTAATGCCTTTTTATGATGCTTTTTTAATAATGGTTTTATAGAATTTTTAAATCCGTAATAATCGGTATTAAAGCCAACCATTTTTCCTTTTTTAGTAATTTTTATAGTATTTACAGCTCCTATTTTAAGTGCTTTTTTATTTATTTTATTTAAGTATTCAAAAATAGATTCTTTATAAGGAATTGTAACATTCATTCCTTTTAAAGTAAGTTTGTTTTCTTCTAAAATAGTCTTTAATTCAGAGATTTCTTGAAGATCAAAATTGGTGTATTCATAATTTGAAAAATTTAATAAATCAAATTTTTCTGTAAAATAACCTTTAGAAAAAGAGTAAGAAATATTTTT
>CALISK010000407.1 GCA_938041625.1 uncultured Tenacibaculum sp.
TAGTGCTCCTCAAAAAGATGGAAATACATTAATACATTTGGCTGCTAATAAAGGTAATTTATCCTTAATTAAGTTTTTAAAGAGATTTGATATTGATATTAATGCTAAAAATAAAGAAGGTGAAACAGCTCTTCAAAAAGCCGTAATGGTAGCTAAAAACCCTGAAATAGTTAAACTTTTATTAGAAAGAGGAGCAGATAAATATGTTACAACTAGTTTTGATGAAACAGTATATAGTTTAGCAAAGGAGAATGAACAGTTATCACAATTTGATTTAAATTTTTTAAAATAACAGTAAAATGAATAATTTTAAGAGAATAGTTATTGGAGGTTTTTTATCGATGCTATTATTTGCATTTGTAATAGCAGAAACGTCTAAGTATAAATGTATGATACAATTAAAAAATTATGAAGGGGAAGGAGCTTATGTAATTGTGTCTTTATTAAATAAAGAAGGAAAATATTTAGAAACATTACAGGTTTTAGGAGATGATGATGAATGGTATCATGAAATTGATGAATGGTGGGATTTTTATGGAAAAAAAAGAAATGATATTGATGCAGTTACTGGAGCTACAATAAGCGGAGGGCAACGCACAATTAAAGTTTTAGAAATAGAAGATGACAAATTAGATGCAGGGTATAAAATTCGTTTTGAAACAGCAGTAGAAGATGAAGGGTACTATACTAAAGATGTTGAATTTGAATTAACCAGTGAAAATGTTAAAAACAAATTTGAAGGAATAGGTTTTATTAGGTACGTACGAATGATACCTCAATAATAAAAATTTCATGCACGTCAGAATTATTTTAAGAAGAATAATTTATCTAACAAAAAAATAAAAATAATTAATTGACGTGCAAAAATTGATTTATTAAATAATAGGAGAGAAATATTACTTTACTTTTAAGAAGTTTTGTTTTTGTGTTAGTTATTTGATTATTATATTTTTAAGTGTTAAGGTGTCAAGTTTATTAAGTAAGTTTAATTCTTAAAATTAAAGGTGTATATAAAATAAATATCCATAATATATATGACAATTTCAATATGGAGGTATAGTCATTTATCATTAGCTATATCTTCATTTTTATTTATTATAATAGCCTCTTTAACGGGAGCTATTTTAGCTTTTGAGCCAATCTCAAATCAGTTGAAACCGTATAAAGTTTCTAATTTAAGTACAATTTCTGTAGCAGAAACTATTATGAATTTACAAAAAGAACATAAAGAAATTGTTTCTATAGAGGTAAATAATAATTCGTTTGTAAAGGCTTCGGTGATTACAAAAGAGCAGGAAAATTCTACTTTTTATATAAATCCAAAAACAGGAAAAAAACTAGGGAATATTACTAAAAAAAAAGCAATTTTTAAATTTGCAACTAGTTTGCATAGATCTTTGTTTTTGAAAAAAGCAGGAAGATTTTTTGTAGGTTTAGTATCTTTTTTACTTTTTTTAATTACAATTACAGGAACTTTTTTACTAATAAAAAGACAAGGAAGTTTAAAGGGTTTCTTTGCTAAAATTAGTAATGAAAATTTTCATCAATATTCACATGTGTTACTTGGTCGGTTATCTATTTTACCAATAATAATTATAACGTTAACAGGAGTGTATCTTTCTTTAGGGAGATTTCAAATGTTACCAAAATTTGAAGCTTCACATGAAATAAACTTTGAACTTTTAAAAAAATCGCCACAAATAAAAAACACAGATTTTTCTATTTTTAAAAAAACAAAGCTTTCTGAAGTTCGGAAAATAGAATTCCCTTTTTCTTCAGAGATAGAAGATTATTTTTTACTAGAACTATTGAATAGTGAATTATTAGTAAATCAGAAAACAGGAACCATTATAAGTCAAGTTGAATATCCGTTTACACGTTTACTATCTTACTATAGTTTAATCTTTCATACTGGGAAAGGAAGTGTTTTTTGGTCTTTTATATTGTTGTTTTCTACTTGCGGAATTTGTTATTTTATATATTCTGGTTTTGCAATGACTTTACAAAGAAGGAAAGGAAATGCAAAAAATGAATATAAAAAAGAAGAATGTGAATATGTTATTTTAGTAGGATCTGAGAATGGAAATACTAAAAAAATGGCTAAAATGCTTTATGAGGCCTTATTAAGAGTACAAAAAAAAGTGTTTATCACGAATTTAAATGAGTATACATCATTTCCCAAAATGAAACAACTTATTGTTTTAACTTCAACTTATGGAGATGGAGAGGCACCAAATAATGCGGCTAATTTTTTAAATTTAATTAAAGAATCATCTGTAAACACAGTCTCTTTTAATTTTTCTGTAGTGGCATTTGGATCTCGTTCATATCCTAAGTTTTGCCAATTTGGATATGATGTAAATGAAGCTCTTTTTAATAAAGATTCAGCAAACGAGTTTATTCCAATTGCAACCGTTCAAGGACAATCTTTAGAAGCGTTTTTAAGTTGGGTGAATGTTTTTTCTACAAAAGAGAACATAGAGTTACAATTAAATAAAAGTTTAGTTTCTAAACATAAGAAAACCAATACTTATATTTTAAAAAGTAAAAAAATAGCTCAAAACAAATTAGAAAATACGTTTTTACTAACTTTTACTTCTAAAAGAAAACATTTTAAATCTGGAGATTTATTAGGAATATATCCAAATACGAATGAACAAGAAAGATTGTATTCTATAGCTAGAATAGAGAATGAAATTGTATTGAGTTTAAAGCGGCATGAATTGGGTATTTGTTCTAATTATTTATTTAATTTAAAAGAAGGGCAAAGTATACAAGCATATTTACGAAAAAATTCTTCATTCCACTTTCCCAAGAAAGCACCTAAAGTAATTATGGTTGCTACAGGAACAGGAATAGCACCTTTTTTAGGTATGTTACAAAGTAATTTTGAAACACCAATAGATTTGTATTTTGGTATGAAAAACAAAAAGTCTTTACTCTTGTATTCAGAAGTATTAAAACAAGAGTTTCTTACAAATTTCTATCCCGCATTTTCGAGAGATAACGATGAGAAAGTATATGTGCAAAATTTGATAAAACAAAATATTGAATCCATTTTAGATGACTTAGAGAAAGGAACAATTATAATGATTTGTGGTTCTGTTAATATGCAAAATGAAGTTTTTGAAGTTTTACAAAAAGAATTAAAAGAAAGAAATACTACGTTAAGTTTTTATAAAGATAAAAAACAAATTTTAGTTGACTGTTATTAAAAATAGAGAGGCAATTAATTTATTTTATCTTAGGATTTGAAAATTAAATTATATTGCATTTACCTATGAAATTAATAACACCATCATATTTAAAAAAAGGAGATACTATAGCAATAATAGCACCCGCAGGAATTTTAAAGAATAGAAAATCAGTAATTTATAAAGCAAAATTGTTGGTAGAATCTTGGGGGTTGAAAGTTGTTTATGGAAAAAACATGTTTCATCAAGAAAACCATTTTGCAGGTACAGATGAAGAACGAATTCAAGATTTTCAAGAAGCCTTAAAGACTAAAGAGGTAAGAGCAATTTGGTGTGCTCGTGGTGGGTATGGTTCGGTAAGAATTATAGATCAACTAGATTTCACGGAATTTAAAAAACACCCAAAATGGATTATTGGGTACTCAGATATTACGGTTTTTCATAGCCATATTCATAATTTAGGAATAGAAACATTACATGCTATGATGGGAACAAGTTTACAAGATGAACCAGAAAATATACCACATACCATTACAACTTTTAAAAAGGTATTATTTGGCGAACAACTACGCTATTCCATTTCTTCTTCTAAATATAATATTAAAGGAGAAGTGAAGGGGAAAGTAGTGGGAGGTAATATAGCTATTTTAGCATCAATGTTAGGGTCGGTAAGTCAGGTTTCTACTGAAAATAAAATTTTATTTATAGAAGAAATAGGAGAGTATGCTTATGCAATTGATAGAATGTTACAAAGTTTAAAACGTGCAAATTATTTTATAAATGTTAAAGGTGTTGTTGTGGGAAATATTTCTCGAATCACTAAAAATACGACTTCTTGGGGAGGT